>NZ_RZTB01000006.1:116562-120123 GCF_003997735.1 Mesorhizobium sp. M7A.F.Ca.MR.148.00.0.0
GTATGGAGTTGCTTGGAATCGGCAGCGTCACGCAGAAATTCCCAGAGACCTGCCGCCTGCGTACCGGCCGAGCCGACAGCATGGTTGAGCCCGGCTGCGTCCAACCCGATCAACCTGCCGACCGCCGCGGCTGCTGCCACTGCGCCAGCCGTGCCGGTGGTGTGGAATATCTCGTAGTGCGAGCGTCCGAGGAATTCTCCCACGCGGATGCCCACTTCATAGCCGGCGATGCAGGCAGTCAGGACTTCGCGGCCGGTCTTCCCCTCAGCCTCCGCAACCGCCAAAACGGCCGGAAAGATAACCGCCGCCGGGTGAAAGACCGAGCCGTTGTGAACGTCGTCCTGTTCCACGACATGGGAGGCCGCCGCATTGACCATCGCTGCGAAGTAGGGGCTTGTGCGCCGCCGCGTCGGGATGATGGTGCTTGGGCCGTCCGCCGGCCCCATGGCACGCGCAAAGCCGTCGATCATCTCGACCTGGTGCGCGCCCTTGCCGGCCAGCGCCGAGCCGAGCCAGTCGATCATCAGTCCTTGCGCGAAATGAACGACGCGCGGCGGGATCTGTTCGAAGTCGAGTTCGGCAATGAAGGCGCAGAGCCTGGCGGTTGGCCAATCGGCGGTGTCCAGGCTCATCCGTTGCTCCTCCCCTGCATGCCCTCTAGACCAAAGCGGCCCGGCGCAGGACCTGCCTTGCGCGCTCGATGACCGGCCGATCCACCATTTCGCCGTTCACCTGGCTAGCTTCGCCGGACGAGGCTGCGCCGACGATGTCTCGTGCCCATGTGATGTCATTATCGCTCGGGCGAAAGCCACTGCGAATCGGCTCGATCTGCCTCGGATGGATGGCCATCTTGCCGCCAAAACCCATCTTCATGGCGTGGCGGGCGTCATCCTCGGTGATTTCGGGACTGTTCAGGTCGGTCGTTACGCCGTCAATCGGCGCGGCCCGGCCAGCGGCGCGCGAACGCCAGACGATTTCGTTGCGGGCCGCAAGCAGGATCAGCCGATCATGCGCGCAACCAAGATCGAGCGAGAAGTCGACCGAGCCGAAGGCGACGGCAACGACGTTGGGCATGGCCAATATGTCCGGCAAGTTGGCGAGACCGACGGCGCTCTCGACCAGCGCGATGACGGAAACGCTGCGTGCCATGTGCCTGGCCATATCGGCAATGTCTTCCGGATGTTCGGCCTTGGGCAGCATGACGGAGACGCCGTCGAGGCGCCGCACGGCGTCGATGTCCGCTTCGTGCCAGGGTGTTCCCGCGGCGTTGATGCGGACCACGACTGCGGATTTCAGCGTGGCCGCACGAGCGACAACTGCGTCCCGGGCGCGGTCCTTGTCGCCAGGGGCGACGGCATCCTCGAGGTCGAGAATGACCGCGTCCGCGCCGCTGCTGTCGGCCTTGTCAAACCGTTCCGGCCGCGAGCCCGGCACGAACAGGGGTGCGACAGGCGTGACGAAGCTCACCATTGCGCCGTGGCCTTCACCGTCACATGGCCGTCGGACGACCGTGCCTCGAGAGCCATGCCGTCCTGGCCTGGGGATGTTGCGCTCAGAAGCAGGCGCTGCGGGCCAGTCGCCGGATGGACGCCGCGGAATGAGAAACGGCGCGGCGACTGACCGACAATGGCGGCGGCGAAGTTCATCAGCAGCGTCGCCTGCAGCGGGCCATGGATGACGAGCCCGGGATAGTGCTCGACCCCCGTGGCATAGGGCGCGTCGTAGTGGATGCGATGCCCGTTGAACGTCAGCGCGGAATATCGAAAGAGCAGCACGGGATCGATGTCGATCGTGCGCTCGTGCGATGCGGCCAGGGGCGAATTGGCCGGCGGGGCAGGGGACGCAGCAGCGGCTTCGGCGCCGCGATAGACGATGATCTGGTCCTCCTCGATGACCGGACCGGAATCGTTGGCGATGTCGTGCCGAACCGTGACGAAGGTGAGCGGCCCGGTGCGGCCCTGTTTCTCCTCGATGGCGGCCAACGTCGAGCGGCGGCGGATGCGGTCGCCAGAGCGGATCGGCGCCATGAAACGCACGTCGCTGGCAGCCCACATGCGACGCGGAAGCGGCACCGGCGGCAGGAAGCCGCCTTTGGCCGGGTGCCCGTCAGGTCCGAGTTCTCGCATGGCGGCAATGTCGGGCGCCAGGCACCAATGCAGTCCGGGCGCGGCCGCGCCCTCGGCAGTCTGCGCCGCGTGGTCCCCAAGCGTGGCGCCAAAGCTGGCCAGCAGGCGCGGGGTCACAACATCCTCGACCTCGTGCGTGCGTCCAACCCATTCCTGCAGTGTGCTTGTGTCCAGGCTCATGAGGTCCTCGTCAGGCGGCGAATTCGGACCGGATCCGGTCCGTATCGGCGCCAAGCGCGGGGACGCTTGGAACCGTTGCAAATCCCTCCGGCCGCCCTGCCGGCTTGGGTACTGCGATGCGCTTGCCGTCCGGCAGTGCCACCTCCGTCCGGCGGAGCGCCTTGTGGTGCGGCAGGTCGCGCATTGCACTCACCCGGCCCCAGGCGATCTGCGCCTCGTCGAGACGGTCTATGGCCTCGTCGCAGTCGATTGCCGCGAAGATCGGTTCGATCTCGGCGTCGAGCGCCGTGCGGTTGGCAACCCGCCAGGTATTGGTGGCGAAGCGTTCGTCGGCGAACAGATCCTGCCTTTGCAGCACGAGCGTGCAGAAGCGCTTCCATTCATTGTTCTGCTGGATGGACACGACCACGCTGCCATCCCGACAGGCATAAGGTCGATACGGGTAGATCGAAGCGTGCGCCAGGCCATATCGCTGCGTCTCGCGGCCCGCATATTCGTAGTGCAGCAGCGGCACGGTCATCCAGTCTGCCATGGCGTCGAACATGGCAATCTCGACAATGCGGCCGCGCCCGGTTTTCTGGCGCGCCAACAGGGCTTCGAGGATCGCCGCATGGGCATTCATGCCGGTGGCGATGTCGGCGGCGGAAACCCCGATTTTGCTTGGCGTGTCCGGCGTGCCGGTAACGGCGCAGATGCCGCTTTCGGCCTGCACCAGCATGTCGTAGGCGCGCATGGCCGCGTAGGGCGTGTCCTGCCCGTAGCCGACGATGTTGATGGCTATCAGCCGAGGAAACTCTTTCGCAATTGTATCGGCCGAGAGGCCGAGCCTGTCGATGGCGCCCGGCACGAGATTCTGCACGAGGACGTCGGCGCGCGCGACCATCCGGTGCAGGAGAGCCAGGTCGTGCTCACTCTTCAGGTCGAGCACCGCGCTCTCCTTGCCGCGGTTGAGCCAGACGAAGTAAGCCGACATGCCTTCCACTGCGGAATCGTAATGACGCGCGGTTTCGCCTTCCGGACGCTCGATCTTCACGACGCGTGCGCCGGCATCGGCAAGGCGGACCGTGCAGAGCGGAGCGGCGACGGCCTGCTCGATCGAAACGACAAACAGGCCCTCCAGTGGGCGGGCGCCGTCAGACATTGCGCTGCACTCCCGAGCGCGCCAGCACACCAGGCTTCAGCCGCTCGTTCTTGCCGTAGTCCTCGGCGGCGTGGAAGAACAGATGCGGCGTGCCATCAATGTCCTCGAGCCTCT
>NZ_RZTB01000700.1:0-235 GCF_003997735.1 Mesorhizobium sp. M7A.F.Ca.MR.148.00.0.0
CCGAGATCATACGACCTTGATGGCTCGCACCTTGCAGGGCGCCGCAGGACTGGCATTCGATCCGCAGATGACCGCTCCCTCAGCGATCCGTCGGCAGTCATGACGCCGACACTCCGATCCTGTGCCATCATCACCAGAATTGAGCACCATCTTGCCTGCACTGGCCAAAGCCGGGGCAATAATTTGGCGCCGACGGCCTTGCGCAAAGACCAGTCTTTCCAACACAATCAAGAAA
>NZ_RZTB01000701.1:0-235 GCF_003997735.1 Mesorhizobium sp. M7A.F.Ca.MR.148.00.0.0
TCTGGTTTCTTAAGCACTTAGCGATAAAGCGGCACGCGCATGTCGTTGTTCCAAAACAGCTTGATGCTTCTGGCCGATATGTATGGGTCGCTACGATAGGGAGGGCGCTGCATGACAATGCAGCCTGCAAGTACCGAGATCACGTCGCGCACGGCCGCGATCATCCAGGAGATGAAGGGCCTCGAAGGCCCATTGCTGCCGATCCTCCACGGCATCCAGGAAGAGTTCGGCCATG
>NZ_RZTB01000702.1:0-235 GCF_003997735.1 Mesorhizobium sp. M7A.F.Ca.MR.148.00.0.0
CGATGGCCAAAATACCCTGGATGAAACGATTTACAACATCGCGCGGGGAGGCGAGACGGGGCGCTGTTGCAAGCGCGTTCAGCACAGCCCTTGGGCAGGACCAAGCGGGGCCAGACGGAACACTAGCCGTCTCTAAAAGTTGATGCGTGCGGCAAGTGGTGCCCTCCATCGCCTGCCGAAGATCGAGGCCTCCAATCGGCCCGCGCCTTTCTGCCGAGAGAGCGCGGGCTTACGC
>NZ_RZTB01000703.1:0-235 GCF_003997735.1 Mesorhizobium sp. M7A.F.Ca.MR.148.00.0.0
AGATCACCTGGCTCGACTGGGCCGGCCGCGACCAGGCGCTGGAGCGCTACACGGCGGAACTCTCGAGGCTGCGCCGATCGATGCCGGCGCTCTCCGATACAAGCTTCCTCACTGGCCAGCCACCGGCAGGTTCAGAGATACCGGACGTCGCATGGCTGACCGAGACAGGCGCGCCGCTCAATGAACAGTGCTGGCAGGACCCGCAGCGGTACCGCCTCGTCATGATCCTGGGTGG
>NZ_RZTB01000704.1:0-235 GCF_003997735.1 Mesorhizobium sp. M7A.F.Ca.MR.148.00.0.0
TGGCGCCAGCAGCGGGCTGGGCGAAGCCGCCGCACGGCTTCTGGCCAGGGAGGGCGCAAAACTGGTGCTGGGCGCACGCCGCCTCGACCGGCTGCAGGTGCTGGCCAGCGAGCTTTCACTTGGCGAGGGCGCCATCCTTCAGACCGACGTCACCGACGTCGGCCAGGTCCGACGTCTGGTCGACCATGCGGTCGAGACGCATGGCCGCGTAGACGTCATCATCAACAATGCCGGC
>NZ_RZTB01000705.1:0-235 GCF_003997735.1 Mesorhizobium sp. M7A.F.Ca.MR.148.00.0.0
GGGGCCGGCAAGAGCACGGTGTTTTCACTGATCCTGCGCTTCTACGATCCCGAAATAGGCAAGATCCTGATCGACGGCGTCGACGTGCGCGAAGCCGATCCCGTTTCGGTCCGCCAGCGCATCGCCATCGTGCCGCAGGATGTCACCATCTTCGCGGCAAGCGCGCGTGACAATATCGGTTTCGGCCGGCCGGGAGCCAGCAAGGCCGAGATCGAGACGGCGGCGAAGGATGCAC
>NZ_RZTB01000706.1:0-235 GCF_003997735.1 Mesorhizobium sp. M7A.F.Ca.MR.148.00.0.0
CCTAGGGCGGAGCAAGGAGCGAAGCGACGCAGTGCAGACCCTAGGATCCATGCCGCGACGGTGATGCCATGCTCCGGCAGTGAAAGAAACCGAGCCCCTACCAGCCGGTTCCACGAAAGAGCTCGAACCATTCCGGGTTGGCCTTCTCGATCAGCTCGATCTTCCATTGGCGTGGCCAGCGTTTCAAGGACTTCTCACGTTGGATCGCATCAGTGATATCGAAATACTCCTCGTA
>NZ_RZTB01000707.1:0-234 GCF_003997735.1 Mesorhizobium sp. M7A.F.Ca.MR.148.00.0.0
GTTATGCCCCGAACGGACGCAGCAGCGCCCTTGAAATAATGTGGCGCTGGATCTCCGACGTGCCCTCCCAGATGCGCTCGACGCGGGCGTCACGCCAGATGCGCTCCAGTGGCAAATCGTCCATCAGTCCCATGCCGCCATGGATCTGGATCGCCTCATCGGCGACGTATGCAAGCATTTCGGTGGCCTTCAGCTTGGCCATGGCCATGTCCTGGTCGGTGACGGTGCCCTGAT
>NZ_RZTB01000708.1:0-234 GCF_003997735.1 Mesorhizobium sp. M7A.F.Ca.MR.148.00.0.0
CGCCGATGACGCGGTGGCCGGGCTTGGCGTCGATGACGCGGCGGATGTCGTCGAGTGCGGTGGAATAGTTGCGGGTGACACCGGTGACGATGCCGTCGGCATCACCCAGCGCCACCATGCAGGCGGCAAAATGGTTGCGGTCGTTGTTGATCAGGCGCTGGCAGTCGCGGAACAGGAACCCTTTGCGCTGCATGCGCTCGTAGAGATAGTCGGTGTAGATGCCGTTGCGGCGCG
>NZ_RZTB01000709.1:0-234 GCF_003997735.1 Mesorhizobium sp. M7A.F.Ca.MR.148.00.0.0
TCGATTTCGTCACCGACGATCTGGCGGGGTTTCTGACGGCGATTGTGGAGGGGGAGGAAGAGGGGAATTGAAGAATTGAAGAATTGAAGAATGAAGGACGGTCTCTACGGATCAATTCCCCCAGTTCCCCAGTTCTTCAATTCCTCACCCCCTACTCCCCTAACTTGTAGAACCGGCTAATGATCCCCCAGGCTTCGTCGGCGGTGTCGACGAAGTCGATGATGTCCTGATCGC
>NZ_RZTB01000070.1:0-30616 GCF_003997735.1 Mesorhizobium sp. M7A.F.Ca.MR.148.00.0.0
ATGGACAGCGGGATGATCACCCGCTTCAGCACCTGGAGCCGCGAGGCGCCGAGCGAACGCCCGGCCTCGATCAGCGAGTCGTCGATCGCCTGCAGCGTCAGGTAGCAGGTCAGCACCATGTAGGGCACATAGGAATGCACCAGCCCGATGATGACGGCCGGATAGGAATACATGAGGTCGATGTTGATCTTGAACGGCAGCACGGCATTAAGCGCGGTGTCGAGGATGCCGCCTTCGCGCAAAACCATCGCCCAGGAAAAGATGCGCACCAACCCGTTCGACCAGAACGGCAGGATGACGAGCAGGAAGATCGCCTCGCGGCTGCGCCCCTTCAGCACCTTGGCGAGCACATAGGCCGCGGGATAGCCGATGACGACGCACCACAGCGTCACTTCGAGGCCAAGGCGCAGCGAGGCCAGCAGCAGCGTCAGATAGAGGCTCTGCGAGAAGAAGGCGGCATAGTTGCCAAGCGTGAACGCCCACGGCTTTCCCGACAGCGGCAGCTCGGTCATGAACGAGAAGAAGACCATAGCGGATAGCGGCAGGAAGATCGCCACCGTCAGCCAGAGATAGGCCGGTGCCAGCAGCGGCAATGCCGATCTTAGCCCGCTTCGCGACGCTGTCGCAGCTGCCATGGTACCCTCCCTCCCAGGATTGGAAGAACCAGCCGACGCAAACCGCCGGCTGGCCTGGCTGTGATCTTACTTCACGTCGACCTTAAGCTGCTGCCAGAGTGCCAGATAGGCTTCGCGCTGGGCGTCGGTGATCGGCGCCTGGAACTGGATGCGCTTGGCCACTTCGGGATCACCCATGACCTTGCGGTTGAAGGCATCCTCGGGCAGCGCTTCCACCGCCTTGGTGTTGGCGGAGACGGGAGCACCGACCTTGGTGACCCATTCGACGTAGAATTTCGGGTCGATCATGTAGTTGATGAAGGCCTCGGCGCCGGCGACGTTCTTGGCGCCGACCGGAATGGAAAACGCGTCGAGCCAGGCAACGGCACCTTCCTGCGGCACCACCAGCGAGACCGGCAGCTTGAAATGCGTCTTGGCGCGGTCGGCCGAGCCGCTCCAATAGGTGCCGATGTCGATCTGGTTGGAGGCGACCATCTGGTTCCAGTCGTTTTCCGAGCTCCAGAAGGTCTTGATCTGCGGCATCAGCGAGGTCAGCTTCGTCTTGACCGCATCCATATCCTTGATGTCGTTGATGTTCTGGCCAGTGGCGATGGCGCCGAACTGCACCGCTTCAACGGCATCGTCGCGAATGACGACGCGGCCCTTGTGGGCGGCATCCCACATTTCGGCGATGCTCGTCGGTGGCTTGTCGAAGGACTTTTCGTTGATGGCGAGTGCGGTGAGACCCCATACCCACGGCACGCCATAAACCTTGCCGTCGTGGACGAGCATTGGCGATCCCGCCTTGTCCTTGCTGATGTCGGCGTAGTTCGGCAGCTTGGAAACGTCGATCGGCTGGATCAGTTTCCCGGCCATCGCCTGGTCGTTGAAGGCGGCGTTGATCATGACCACGTCATAGAGGCCGGGATTGGTCCGAATCTTGGTCAGCATTTCCTGTTCGGAATTGAAGAAATCGTTGACGACCTTGTTGCCGGTCGCTTTTTCGAAAGCGTAGACGGCCCACGGTTCGTCGGCGCCGTAACCCTTCCAGTTGAGCACATGCACTTCGTCGGCCTTGGCGGCGAACGCGAGTGCGGAGGTAAAGACGGCGGTCGCCGTCAGCAGAGCAGTCAAGTCAGGCATGCGCATGGTTGGTTCCTCTCTGTGGGTTTGCCCGGTTCCCGGGCTTGTCAGGCTTTTCCAGCTGTTATGCATTGGCCTTCTGTGTCCGGCCTGCTCCCGATGGGTCGGCGGCATGGCTCAGGAATGTCTGGATTTCACGGTTCGTCGGCGCCGACGAGCCACCATGGCGGGTAACCGAAATGGCCGCCGCAGCATTGGCATAGCGCGCTGCCTCGAAGGGCGGGGTGCCGCGCGCCAACGCGCTGACAAAAGCGCCGATATGGGTGTCGCCGGCGCCATTGGTGTCGACGGCGTTGACCTTGAAGCCGGCAATGGTCTGCGCTGACCCGTTGGCCAACCGTACGTGGCAACCCTTTGCTCCGGCGCGGATGACCACGCCCGCAGCCCGTGGGCAATGGTCGACCAGAAGTCGTGCAGCGACAGCCTCGACATTGCCCGAACCGGCGATCTCAGCCGCCTCCGTTGTGTTACAGCTCAGCCATGTGGTGCGGGCAAGCACCCGCGACAGGATGGAGCGTGGAATGTCCGAGATGATCGGCGTCGGATCGAAGACGAAAGGGGTTTCGTCCGGCAGTGCCTCGATCCAGTCGGTGAGCGCATCGCGGCTCCTGGGGTAGCTCAGCGTATAGCCGGAGGTGAACACCCAATCGCCCGGTGCCACCGCGACCGGCGCCATCATTTCGAGGCTGAGTATGCTCTCCGCACCTGGCCATGACACGAAGGTGCGTTCGGCGTCGCTGGAGATCATGGCGACGCAATTGCCACTGTCCATCAAGGGCGATGGCGGCGTCAGTGTCGCGATGTTCTCGGCCATGAAGGCGGCGCGCAGGAAGTCGCCATTCGGCCCGCTGCCGAGCTGGCCGCCGAACACCACCTGCATGCCGGTGCGGCTGGCCGCCACCATCATGTTGAAGCCGCCGCCGGCGACCTGGGCGAAGCTCGACGCCGTCTTTTCCATGCCGGGCGCCGGCAGGGCATCGATGCGGTAGACATAGTCGACCACGGCACTGCCGATGTGAACGAGGCGCCCCCTCATGCCGCCGCGTCCTTGCTGGAGCCGGCTTTCGCCGCCCTTGCCGCGACAAGGTCGGCGGCGAGTGCGCCAACCTCTGACAAGTCGATGCCGACAAGCCGGAGGATGTACTCTTGCGGCAATCGGGAAAAGCCGGTGCAGGCGCCGGCCATACCGGCAGCGATGGCGCCGATCGTATCGGTGTCGCCGCCGAGATTGGCGCTGATGATGGCTGCTTGCCAGGGGTCGCCACGGGCGACTTCCAGCACGGCGAAGGCAGCCGGAACGGATTCCTGGCTGGCGACGCCGGTGCCGACCAGATCGGTGATCAGCCGGATCGCATCCCTGATCGCCTTGCCGCGCACGATGTCCTGCGCCCATACGATGCGCGCGGCGATGTCGCCGCCGGTGACCCAATGTCCGAGCGTCGCCCCTCGCCTCGCCGCCGCGACCGCGCTGGCCGAAGCATCGCGCCAACCGCCGCCGGCGACGCCGCGGCTGACGGCGGCTGCGACGGCTGCGGCCGAGGCTATGGCGATCGAGGTGTTGTGCGTCGCCCGGCAAGTCTCCGCCACCTTGCCGACGAACGTCTCCAACGGTTCAAGCGGCATCATGATGCCGACAGGCGCGATGCGCATGGCCGCGCCATTGGTGTCGCCGCTGCGTCCCGCTTCCTCGGCCGGTACGCCATTGTTGATGGCATCGATGGCACGCTTGGTCGACGGCCCCAAAAGATCATAGCTGCCGCGCGCCTTGACCTCGCGCTCCCAGTCGAGCAGCGCATTGACCCAGCGCGCGTGGTCGAAACGGTCGCCGGATTCGACCAGGATGCGGCCGAGCAGCAGCGCCTGTTCGGTATCGTCGGTGATGGTTCCAGCGGCCAGGCCCTTCGACACCGGATGATCGGCGAAAGGCTCGATGAAATCCTCTACATGGCCGTAGAGTTCGGCAATGCGAGCCGGCGACAAAAGCTGCGTCGGCATGCCGAGCGCGTCTCCCAGCGCTCCGCCGACAAGCGCGCCCATGGCGCGATCGATGGTCTTGCTGGTTGCATCCGACATCGCTCAGAACCTCATATGCAGCGCAAAATGTGCCGGATTGAGCAGGCTGGTGACATACTCGATCGGCCGATCGTCAGCCGCACGCGTCAACCGGCGCCCGCGCAGGAAGGGCGTGCCTTGTGGGCAACCGAGGATGGCCGCATCCGAGGCATTGAGCATCTCGATCTCGACCCATTCCTCGCCATGGTCGGGAACAAGGCCGGCGGCGCGCAGCGTCTGGTGCAGCGAGCCCTCGCGCAGTCCGCGCAACGGTACGTCCTCAAGCTCGGAGGACAATGGCAGCCGGCTGCGCTCGATCGAGATCGCATGGCCGTCGCTGGCGTTGGTGCGCACCCGGTCAACGGCAATGAAGAACGGGCTTTCGATACCAAGCAGCGCAGCCAGATCGGGGTCTTCGATGACCTCCAGCCGCAGCGTCCGCGTCTCGGCATTGGCGCCGGCATCGGCCAGCGCCCGCGACCAGCCGATCGCGTCGTCGACCGGCTTGCCGTCGAAGGTGACGAACGAGCCGATACCGACCCTGGTCGTGATCAGCCCGCGGCTCGACAGTTCCTCGAGGCCCTTGCGGACCGTATTGCGGCTTACGGAAAAGCGCTGGACGAGTTCGTTCTCGCTTTGAAGGCGGTCGCCGAAGCCGAGAACGCCGGAGCGGATCTCATGTTCGAGGACGGTGGCGATCTGCTCGGGCTTGCCCGTGCCGGGAGACAGTTGAACCGCGCGCCGTTTCATAAGGGACCTGTTCAATGAACCTGTATAATCCTGTTCAATACAGAGGCCCGGATGCCTTGTCAACGGATGCTGAAGACTGACCGAAAGGCAGCGGAATGGGCGGAATAACCGTGCAGGGCGTGCCGAGAGGCAGGTCAATAGCCCCGAAAAGCCGGTCGGCCGTCGCCAAAAGAGGCACACATCCAAGGGGATGGAGCCAGATCCTGATTCAATTTCACCGAGGCAAGCTACGGGATCGACAACTCACGCGGTTCGACGAGGATGTCCGCCTCGATCGCCGCGTTGATGAACGCCGCCCTTGCCGCCGAGACTTCTTTCTTTCCCTCGAGCACGGCCAGACAGACCTTGCGGGCAACCATATGCTTTTGCCCGGTCGCAACCGGCCAGCGGTTCAGCAGGATGTCTGCAGCCTGAGCGACCCGCTCCACGTTGAAGATCGAGTTTCGCGATCGGCCGAGCGCAATCCTGACCGGCTCATCGAAACGCTGATCTTGCACGATGCCACTCCCCAAAGTCGGCATTCATCGATTCGCGGCCTTCAACCCCGAGCAATGTGATAGGTTCCGCGCCAAAGGTGCAAGATGTCCGATTCCAGTGGCCAGAAAAATCCCAGGCTGATCGTCGTGGTCGCCTTCGATCGCGGTGAGGATGGCGAGCTGTTCCCAGCCTTTGGACCCGCCGACCAGCAAAGCGAAGACCGCGCTATACGCACCGCCAAGGCTCTGGCGGCAAAGCATGCCGGCGTCATCGCCTGGAGCCGTGAGGCCGATCCGACGCTAGGCGAATACGGCCCGCCGAGCACGCTCTTCGTCAGCGGCGACGTACCTGACATGGAGTAATCTGGCGTCAGGATCTGCCCTGCGCTCAATGTCGCGGCCAGAACGGAGACTTCTCAGAAAACACCCGCCTTTCCTTGAAGCTTGATGCAAGCCGGTTCCCTCGCCCATCAAGCAAAAGCCCGCCACGGTGAACCGGAGCGGGCCTTGGAGGAGGACAAGGGGTGGGACCCTCTCCTCTTGTTTCCACGGGGGGGTGTGGACCGCAATGACCATACGAAAGTTTTGCAGAGTGCAGGATCACAAGCCGGCTTGCCTGCATCACAATCCGGTGCGCGCCGGCATTGGGGGCGCTCACGAGATTGCGATCTGTCGGCGACAACCGGGCGGGCCTGGCTAGATGCGCCCGAGCACGACAAGCACGATGACGATGAGCAGCACGAGCCCGAGGCCGCCGCCGCCATAGTAGCCGGTGCCATAAAAAGGACCTCCGCCGAGGCCGCTGAAGCCGCCAAGCAGGGCAAGGATAAGAATGATGATCAGTATGGTTCCAAGGCTCATGGCTTTCAGCTCCCGTTAGCGCTGACGCATTGGGTCGAACATCGCGGCCGCGATGTTCGAAGACGAGAACGTTCCCAAGGCTCTACCGTTCCGTGCGATCGTGGCAACGGAAACGGCCATCCAACGTGATGCAAGCCAGAACTTTGATACCGGCACGCCAATGAACGCGGAAAGCCCGCCAGTGTGGCGGGCCTTCCGACCAGCCGGAGGCCAGGAACGTGCGGCCGAGCCTCAGGGCCGGTTCGGCACCTCCAGTCCCGGCACCTCCAGCATCAGCGGCGCGCGATCAGGAGGCAGAGTTGCCAGAGGTCGCGGTCGTAGGCGCCTTCGCTGCCGAGCACGTCGACGCAGCGCTTCTTCATTCGCGCCACGTTGCTATCCGACATCTGGGCCACGACACCCGGCAGGCTCGGCCTGCTGGGGTTTGACGGATTGGACGGATTGCTCGGGTTCGACGGATTGGACGGATTGATGCCGCCCCCAATACCCACGCCGAGACCGACGCCGACGCCGCTCGTCCCGCCCACATTGGCGCCGAGTCCGGCAGCAATGCCGCCAGATCCTCCAACATTGGCGACCGCGCCGGCATTGATGCCATTGCTGCCGCCGACCGAAGCGCCGAGACCAGCATTGACACCGCTCGAGCCGCCGACATTGCCACCGGCCCCGGCCTTTACACCACCGCTGCCGCCCACCGAGGCGCCCACTCCGGCGCTGATGCCGCCACTGCCGCCAACGGAAGCCCCGACGCCGGCATTGACGCCGCCGCTACCACCCACCGAGGCACCAACGCCAAGGCCGATTCCCGCAGCATTGGCGGGCAGGGAAAGGGCTAAGATTACCGCACTACCCGCCAACATGTTGGTGACTGTCTTGATGGTGTGAGCCATAACACTCTCCTGCTGTCGTTGCGCTAAAGCAATTGGCGAGAGGCCGATTGCAAGATCAACTACGCGAGGTGATGAATTTCAGTTTCAGAGAGAGAATACTGAACCTGAAGCGTGGTATACATCAACAAAATTTCTGAAATAAACTTGTAATAAAGTTGGAATAATTTCTCTTTACACTAATAGTGCGTAAGACCATTGATGATCGGACGTTACCCTGCTCGTCTTACTGCGAGGCCGTACACCGGACAGCGCATGAGCCTCTCGCAAGATCAGCAAGACCGCCACGATGATTGCAAGTGGCCAGAGTCTGTCGGCGGATGCGGGAGCGAGAGAGTGCAAGCGTGAGTGCAGGCCGAACGATTCTGCGCTGGCCCGCTTGTCAGACGATCCCGTAGAACAGCCTGTAGTGGACGCGCTTCATATAGTCCCGGTATTCCGGCGTCGCGGCTAACAGCGCCTCTTCGCGCAGGATGCGATGAACCTGGAAGAAGGTGATCGCGGCGTAGACAGCAAGATTGTAGAAGGAAAAGGCCGACAGCAGGAACAGGACATGACCGGCAAGGTATCCGGCATAGATCGGGTGCCGCACCAGGCGGTAGGCACCGTCGGTCATCACGCCGCGATTGCCCGGCAGAATGGCGAAAGAACGGCCTAGCGATATCTTCCCCCAGATCACGAACCCCAACGCCAGGACTTGCAGCGGCGCGGCGGCATAGATCGGGATGATGGCCACGCCCGGTTCCAGGTCGATGAAGCCGACACCGAAGCTGGCGACCACCGAAACAACCACCGTCAGCGGGTTCCAGTCGCGTACCTGTGGTCGCCGCGACAGAAGCAGCCAGGTAAAGGTCAGGATCTCGGAAATTGCCACCAGCGCCACATTGATGCGGGTCGGGTCGAGCATCAGGTGAGATACGCCGCGGTAGACGAACATGCCCGCGAAGGCCAGCGCGCAGATCCGAAAGAAACCTTCGCGCAAATCCACCAGGATTTCGCGCGTTCGGGCTGCGGACAAAATCCTGCCGTCACTGATGTGCGAAAGCGCCTCGCTTTTTGATATGAGCAATGCAAACACCCCAATGATCCCTCAGGGCGACCTTTGCACGCAACCATTGCCGGGCAGTTAATCAACAAGATCAGATCGGCATTAAACTGGCTGTCGGGGAGCCAGGGCGCCACTCCCAGACGACCTGCTCC
The DNA here is from genome assembly GCF_003997735.1 of Mesorhizobium sp. M7A.F.Ca.MR.148.00.0.0. NCBI lineage: Bacteria > Pseudomonadati > Pseudomonadota > Alphaproteobacteria > Hyphomicrobiales > Phyllobacteriaceae > Mesorhizobium > Mesorhizobium sp. M7A.F.Ca.MR.148.00.0.0. The sequence continues at coordinate 7,984 of NZ_RZTB01000070.1, forward strand.
ACGCGGTCGCCCAGAAAGACGGGCGACCCATCTCATTTGGTTTTGCCAGACTAGCTCAGATAGTCGTTGCGGAAATAGCTCCCGAAATCCGGGCGTTGAGCAACCAGCTTGCCGTCGGCATCACGCAAAATGCCGGACGCGAAGAGATAGCCGCCGATCGCTCCCATCTTGGCCGGATCCATCGTCCCGATGGCGCCGCTTTGGCTGCGCAGATAATGGCCGTCGATCAGCGCCTTCAGTGAGGCGTGGATCAGCGCCGGATTGGTCAACGCATCCTTGTCGGCCGCGATCAGCAGGGCTGCCGCATCTTCGGGGTGATCGACCGCGAACTGGTAGCCGCGCCGCGTCGCCTGGACAAAGGCGGCCGCAGGCTTGGAGTTTGCCTGGAGATAGGCTTCGCTCGAAGAGATCAGTGTCGTGTGCTCGTCAGGCACGCCGTAATCGGCATAGACGAAGCTGCGTTGTTTGACGCCCTTGAGCTCGGCGTCGACACCCTCCCAGGTCGAGACTTCGAGCGTGAAATCGACCGAACCATTGGCCAGCGCCTCATAGGCTGAGGTGCCGAGCGTCACCGTCTCGAAATTGCCCTTGCCGCCATCATGGCGGATGATGGTCGATATCAGGGCGTTTTCCCAGGCGCTGCCGAAGCCGCCATAGGTCAGGCCGTCGAGGTTTCTCGGGCTTACGATCTCGCTGCGGGCCGCATTGAAGACCACGCGGCCGGTTTCCGATTGCACCACCGCATAGACGCCCTTCAGGTCCGCTCCGGCGGTTCTCTGGGTGAACAGGCTGATGGTCCCGTTGATGCCGAAATCGGCGACGCGATTTGCCACCAGCGTGCCCGCACCGGTATCGCTGTAAGGTAGGATGTCGACCTCGAGCCCGGCCTCGCGATAGAAGCCCTTGTCGCGGGCGACGAACAGTCCGATGTGGTTGGTGTTGACAGTCCAGTCGAGGGCAACGGTGACCTTTTGTGCCGATTGTGCTTGGGCTCGCCCCGATCCGGCAACGAGCGGAAGGCCTGTGGCAAGGGTCAGCAACAAGGCCTGCCGGCGCGTCAAGTCAGTCATGATCGTGTCCTTTGGATGGGATGGCGTTGAGGATGATGTCGAGAATCTCGGCCTCGAGCGTACTTGCCTGGCGCGCGGCATCGCCGCCAAGGCTGCGCGGGCGCGGCAGCGGCACCATGATTTCACGCACGATGCGGGCCGGGCGCGCCGACAGCACATAGATGCGGTCGGACAGGAACACGGCTTCGCGCACGTCATGGGTGATCAGGAGCGCCGTCCAGCGATGATGCCGCCACATCTGTTCCAGCCAGCGCTGCATGGCCGTGCGGGTCAGCGCGTCGAGCGCGCCGAACGGCTCGTCGAGCAAAAGCATGTCGCGTTGCTGCACCACCGTGCGCAGCAAGGCCGCGCGCTGGCGCATACCGCCGGACAGTTGCGCTGGAAAATGCCGCTCGAAGCCGGCAAGCCCGAATTCGGCAAACAACGGCGCAACGCGCGCCCGCGCCGCCTGTCTCCTCATGCCTTGCACTTCGAGCCCGAGCGTCGCATTGTCGAGGATGCGCCGCCACGGCATCAGCGCGTCACGCTGCGGCATGAAGGCGAAATGCCTGCCGTGGTCGTCGAGCGGCGCGCCGTCGAACAGCATCTCGCCCTCGCCATGCTCGGCGCCGGTCAGGAGCTGGAAGAGTGTCGATTTGCCGGCGCCCGAGGGTCCAAGGATCGAGACGAATTCACCAGCGCCGACGCTAAGCGAAATATCGGCCAGCACGTCGAGCCCACCGAACGCCTTGCGCACATGCCGCAGTTCGAGCCGGTTCATCGCCGCGGCCTCTTCCCTGCGGTCTCCTGTCCGGCCCGCTCCCAGGGCATCGCAAGGCGCTGCAGCAGTACAGTCAACCCGAACAGGACAAGGGTCAGGGCAGCGCTGACACCGACGGCGGCCAGCACCAGATCGGGGCGGAAATTGTTCTTGGCGTTGAGCATGTAGATGCCCAGCCCCTTCGCGGCCCCCGCATATTCGGCGAAGATCGCGCCGACCACGGCGTAGGTGATGGAGATCCTCAAGCCAGCGAAGAAATAGGGCAGCGCCGAAGGCAGCCGTGCCAGCACGAAGATGCGCCAGCGCCCTGCCCCCATTGCGCGCAGCATTTGCCCGATCTCGGCCTCGGTCGACTCATAACCCTCGACCAATGCAACCAGCATCGGAAAGAAGGTAACCAGCGCCACCAGCATGATCTTGGGCGCCAGCCCGAAGCCGAACCAGAGCACCACCAGCGGCGCGATCGCCACCAGCGGCAAGGTCTGGCTGACGATTAAGACAGGAAACAGCGCACGCCGCAGCGGCTGGAAGAAGTCGACCAGCATCGACAGCACGAAGGCAGCGCTGAGCGAACAGGCAAAGCCGAGCAGCGTGGCGCCGATGGTCGGAATGGCGTTGTCGGCCAGCGCCTGGCGATTGAGCAGCGCTTGTTCGAAAACGCGCGACGGCGCCGGCAGTGTCGTCGGCCTGATGCCGGAATAGGTGGCATAAAGCTCCCACGCCAGCAGGAGCAAACCGACCGAGATCATGGCCGGTATTGCCTTGACAAGAAGGCTCGCGATCGGGCGCGAAGCGACTGATGATGTGGCCACGGGAGACAACCTTTGACGGCAGCGCGAAAGCGCGGCTGGTTCAGACAGCCGACGGGCTGTTGGCCGAGACCGTGACGTCGAGGGTTACGTGGCCGGCGCCTGGTCCGAAGCGGCAGAAGGCCTCGTCCAGCGCCGAAAAGATCGCACCGGCATCACCGCGCAGTTTCGTGCAGAAATGCTTGGAACGCTCATAGACGCCGGACTGCTTAAGAAAATCGATGCAGCCGTAGATCTCGTCCATGTGGTCGTCGGTGCCCATCACATAGAGCGAGAACTGCGCCGCCGCCGGCTGGCCGGTGGCAGCAGCATTGCGCACCGCCGCGATGGCCGCATCCTTGCGCGGGCCGAGTGGCCCGACAGGCCCGCCAAGTGCATCGGAGCGGCAGATCGGATCATCCGGCTCGCCAGGGCACCCGCGCGAGATGGTGGCCGACAACACGCAATGTTTGCCGCTGCGTGCCGCCGCCACGAAGAGGTCGCGCATGGCGGGAAACAACACTTCGGGCGGCCCGACCAGCAAGGTCGAGATGTCGTCGGTCTCGATCCTGAGCTTGTCGCGCCAGGGATCGAGCGCACCGAGCGCGCCAAGAATGACACCGACGAAATCGTCGGTCATGGGGTATAGGGAAATCTGTGCGCCTGAAAACATCGCCCGCCTCGCTCCGCTGGTATTACCCAGATCAGCTTCTAGGGTCTGTGGGCTTGCCGCCCCCGTCTCAGCCCCGACCGTACGGAGCACCCCTGTGGATGTGCGCCTTAAAGCATCATTCGAGTTCAAGGGAAAGCCGTTTTTTCAGAGCACTGCGCCAAAAGCATTGCGCCAGTCACGGTGCGCCTGAGCGGAATTTTGTCGGGAACCTTCGCCGCCGCGACCGGTTGTCCCCACAGTCGCAACGCGATCACTTTCGTAGAAAACAAGCGACGACTTCACAGAAATGGAGACAAACCATGTTCATGAAAATCCTCGCAGCTTCGGTTCTCACCATTGGTCTGGCCACGTCAGCCATGGCGCAAAGCGCCGGCAGCAACAACGCAGATGGAAGCGGCAGCGGCAAATCGGTGACGGTTGAGCCGAACACGCCGGCTTCACCGAATACGGTCGAGCCGGACACTGTCGACCCGGGCACGACCAACAGCACGACTGGCACGGTAGGGGACATGAATTCGAACGCGGATCAGAATTGCCCGACCAACCCGCAAGGCGCGCAGACGGACGCCGATGGTAACGCGACGGCGGCAACGGTAAACGATAATAATTGTGGCAAGTAACCGTACACGGATGAAGACGCTGGGCATCGCCCAGCGGCTTCATCCATTTCTCTGGTCCGCAGCACTCGTTTTGCCGAACAGCCGGATTTGTGGAGCGGGTTTTCCGGCGGGCGGGCGCAAAAACAGGTGTTTTGAATTGAGCAGCCGTTTGAGCACTCTACCGTAAGTAAAATACAGGACCCGACCGTTGGCGAGATCGAATTCCACTGTTCCCCACCGCCTGACCGGAGCCTTTCCTGTGCAAGGCCCCAGCCTTCTGATCTGGAATCCCAGCCTGACTTTGCGCGTTCCGATTTCAAGATAGATGCCTGGCAGAAGGCCGAGCACATGCCATAGCCGTACAACATGCTCGACCGACATGGCCGGCGAGATTATCAGGTGGCTGGGCTGAAGCCGTGCCCAGACGAAGTCGCCTTTCGGCTGCGGCATTCCTGACAACAGCCCCCGGCAGTAGGCCGGCACCGCCTCGCTCACCAGAATCCGCATAGCGGTTGCCGTGCTGTCGACCAAGGCTTCTCTCGAGGTCCAGTCAGCTTCGGAAAACGGCACCTGCCCGAGAATGTCACCCTCGTCAAAACCGGCGGACATCTTGTGGAGCGTGACGCCGCCATGAGCCGCACACCGGCCGTCCACGGCCAAGCGCTGGGTCGGATGTGGCCCTCGATAGTCGGGGAGCAGCGCCGGGTGGAGGTTGACCCCGCCTTTGGAAAAATGGCCAAGAACCTCTTGAGGGATCAAGACAGGCAAAGTGTAGCAGACCAGCACATCGGCGCGGAGGTCAGACAATTGGCGACCAAGCGCATTCCAATCGTAAGGGCGGCCAAATTCGATCAACTTGACAGGCGTGTTACCGACAAACCGCCTGAGCAGCAGCTTGCGTTGAAGCCTTCGTCGGAAATTGCCGATGCTGAAACCGGTGGGACGACGCCGGAACCCAGGCACGATGATCGCGCCAATTGCATTTCCAGCCTCTAGCCAGCCGGCGAGCAGAGGCCCCGTATGGTTAGAGATATCGAGGACAAAAACGGCTGTGATCGGCTCCGAGTGATCGGTCGATTCGATCGGCCTCATCTTCGGCGGCTCAAACGGGCCGACAGATCAGGGCGAGCTTGTCAGGTCGGCTGAGTGGAAGGCGATGCCAAGGCAGTGACAACCGAAAGACGCTCGCGTTTTACAAACACTGGCTTTTCGTAGATTTTCTTCACGGCCCGTCTCCCGAAATCAACTCTTCCTGCGCAATTGGACCGCGATACGGCAGGCTGTCAACCACCTGACCGTGTTTGCCTACCGCATCCGCATTCGCCGTTGACGAAGGCGTTCGAAGAGCGCTCGGACGTTGTGAAAGCTCAATGGCCGACGCGACACGGTGCGCTGACTGAAAGGGGTTTGGATGCGATGACCTGCTCGACGACACCGTCGAGCAGCAATGCAGGGCAAATCGCAGTTGCGAATCTACGAAACCGCCGTCTCGCGAACCGGCAGCTTCCAGCCTGGCCTGACGAAGTGGCAGGTGTATCCGTTGGGATATTTCTCCAGATAATCCTGATGCTCGGGCTCGGCTTCCCAGAACGGACCAACGGGTGCGACCTCGGTGACGACCCTGCCCGGCCACAGGCCCGAGGCATCGACATCGGCGATGGTGTCCTCGGCGACGCGCTTCTGTTCGTCGCTGGTGTAATAGATCGCCGAGCGATAACTCGTCCCGACATCGTTGCCCTGGCGGTTGCGGGTCGTCGGATCGTGGATCTGGAAAAAGCGTTCCAGCAGCGTGCGATAGCTTATGATGGCCGGATCGAAATTGATCTCGATGGCTTCGGCGTGGGTGCCGTGGTTGCGGTAGGTGGCGTTGGGCACGTCGCCGCCGCTGTAGCCGACACGGGTGGAGATGACGCCGGGATAGCGCCGTATCAAATCCTGCATGCCCCAGAAACAGCCGCCGGCAAGGACTGCACGTTCGGTCGAAGTCGCCATGTCACGTCTCCTCAAAAGCAATTCCAGGAAAAGTGTGTAGCGGTTTTCCGTCTGGAATTGCGTGAAAGCAAGTGGTGTCGCCATAAATGGGCATTGTCACCTGCTTCGTCCAGCGGACGCGGTGGATCTACCTCAATTGCTCGGTTGGGCGAGGCTGTCGATCAAACCCGGTAGCTTCATGCCAGGCGGAATGGCGGCAAAGCTGATCGCCACCGGTGGTGCCCTGAGCGACCAGTCGAAAAGAACGGTCTTGACCGGGATGTTTCCCAGCCACGCCAGCAGCCGAGGTGGCACGCCGCTCCTGGGCCAGACCAGAAGCATGCCGTGATCGCGCAGCCGCTGGCTGGTGATCCAGGGGGCGAGCCGCATGTCGAGGTCTGTGAAGATCGACGGCTTGTCATAGGCGTTGAGGCCCGCCAGCAACGCGATGCGGGTATCGCCGCCGACGATGTCGAGCCGACCGGGCACCGCCGCGTGCCAGACCGCCTCGGCTTCGTCCGAAATCTGCCGCGCTGGCCAGCAGACGGCATCCATGCGCCCGCGCAAATTGCAACTCGTCCAGCGGATGCCCGCATAGGCACCGGACATGCCGAGGATGCAGGCGAACGCGCAGATCGCCAGCCGTCGCAGTTCGACGGCGCCAAGCCGATGACCCAGCAAGGCGATCGCCACAACGCCGACCAGATTGTACATCGGCGCGCCCCACGCCTCGCCGGCGCCGGTAAACAGCGAGGCCACCATGACAAGCACCGCCGGACCAAGCCCCATCCACACGAGATAGGCCAGCGCGCCGCGCTCAATGGGCTGTTCCGGCGCGGGCGAACGCCGCAACAGCCCCGATATCGACAGCACCAGCAATAGGCCGCAGAGCCCCGCCATTTGGACACCGATATAGTAAAGGCGGGCGCGGTGAACCAGCACCCATTCATCGCGGCCGGCGACATAGGTCAGCGGCAGGAAATCGATTCGGTAGAGCTGGATGGCCAGTGGCGCGGCAACGGCGAGGAAAACCGCGAGCCCAAGCCAGGGCCAGGGCGTGGCGAGCCGATTGCGTGCCCGCGTGTCCGACAACAGCCAGATCGCCCCGAAGAGCAACAGCAGCCCGGTGGAAAACTTGGCATAGAGCCCGACGCCCGACACCAGTCCGAGCGCCAGCCACCAGCCCGGCCCACCGCTACGGCCCGCACGCCACAGCAGCCAGCAGATTGCGGCCCAGAAGGGCATCTGCGCGTAATCATGATTGAACTGCGGTGTCGGCCAGCCGAAGAAATACAATGACGGCATCAAAAGCACGGCGGCCAGCGCGCGGGTTCTCCCGAGCATGTCGCGGGCCAGCAGGTAGACGAAGACGAAGGTCGCCGAAACGATAAGCTGGGCGAGCAGATATTGCGGCCAGCGGAACGATCCGGTCAGAAGATGGCTGATCTCGAGCAGCCAGCCGGGGAGTTGCGGATGCTTGTAGGTCAAAAGCACCCATTCGCGACCCCACATGAAGCTCTCGACGACATCGCCGGGCGGGGCGGCATCGACAAGCGCCGGCACCACGGTCCAGCACAGGATCTGCGTCAGGCATAAAAGCGCCAGGCCGGCTTCTGGATAGCGCGTCAGCCCCGGCCAGATCGACGACTGCCGCCAGTCGCCTGGAACAGAACTGCCGACCGGCAGCCAACCGTTCATGGTTTCGTCGATTCGCGTCATGCGGTGGATAAATCACACCGGACGGTTTTACGAACAGCCCAGAACTTGAAGCTTACGAAAATGTATACTTGGCCGACCATGGCAAAACCAAGATTGAGGCAGAGTTTCGCGCCACCATGCCGCCTCTCCCGTCATCACATGCCAGCAAGACAACAATGGAACACGCCATCCCGCAGCACCCTGAACAGGCCGGGCATGGCGCCTTGGGCGTGATCGCGGCAGGCGTCGCCTACGCCTGACCGGCTCCCGTCCCCAAAGCATTCAGGATTTGAAAAATGCGCCACCACCATGCCGTCATTCATTACCGTGCGCTCGATTTCTGGATGGCCCGTGCGGCCGTTCTCGTCATCATCTGCCTGCAGCTTCTGGTCATCAACAATCTCTCATTCGGGCCGCGCTGGCTGGCGCCCGCGCTGGAGGCGGCCCTGCTGCTGCCCTTGTCGGTGGCCACCGCCTGGACTCAGGCCGCCACCCGAAAGGCGGTCGAGGACCACGAGTGGCATGCGATCGGCCAGTTTCGGGTCATGATCCGCAGAACAGCCCTGACCATGACCGCCATCATCAGCATCATCAATTGCGGTTCGCTGGTCCTGCTGGTGCGTGCCTTGCTGGAGGGCCATGCCGGCAGTAGCGGTACGACGCTGCTGATCGACGCGCTCAACATCTGGGTCACCAACGTCATCGTTTTTGCCTTGTGGTTCTGGAGCACCGACCGCGGCGGTCCGCCGACCTGCGGCCTCGTCAAGCTCGCACAGGCCGATTTCCTGTTCGCGCAGATGACGTTGAACGACCGTGAGCTTCGAGATTGGCTGCCCGGCTTCGTCGATTATTTCTTCCTCGCCTTCACCAATGCGACCGCATTTTCGCCGACCGATACCTTGCCACTCTCCCAGCGCGCCAAGCTGCTGATGATGGCCGAGGCCATGATCTCGCTGCTGACCATCGCGCTGGTCGCGGCACGCGCGGTCAACATTCTGGCTTGATCAGGCCAAAACGCAAAAATGGCCCGCCCGGCGAACCGGAACGGGCTATTTTGGGTTGTCTTCGATGGTTCGATGCCGCGGGAAACGTGCCTCGGCAATTCCGCCAAGCAATCGCCGCCGCACCAGCTATTCGTCCCGCGCGCGGCTGACTCTCCGCACCACGAACTCGAACAGGACGTCCGAAATCCACATGGCGCAGACGCCGATCAGGAAGGCGGCCGCCAGCGTGGTGGTGTCGTCGGCGGGATCGGGCATCGGCAGGCCGGCGATCCTAGCGTAGGACACCGCCGGCAGCGTCAGGTAGGCCGCCGCAAGTGCGCCGGAGATCGGCGAGGCCACCATTTCGCGCAGCTTGTAGCGATGCCGCGACAGCGCGCGCAGAACGCCGCCGGCGAGGCCCGCCGCCACGACCGGTCCCTTGATGCCGAGCAGGTCGAAAAGATCGTTCATCATGGCCTCCAGCCGCAAAGCTTCTGGCCCTTTTCGTTGTGAGCCAGGATCGCCGCCACCGACGCGTCGGAAAGGGTCGCCGCCTCCGCCCTTGTCGGCCGGAGGGGATGCCCGGCCGCGCAGAACGACCCGCCTGATGTGGTGCAGCCGGCCAGCAGCAGCGAGAGCGCTATGATTTTGACCATCTGGCCAGCCTCCCCCTGTTGTCGTCCGGCGCCCGGCCGGCGACGGCATCGTCGATCTTCTGGGCTTCGGTGCGCGCCGCGGCGTCGGCGGCATCCTGCCTGGCCTTCTGGCTGGCCTTGCCCTTGGCATAGGCTGTCCAGGCACCGGCAAGCGCGGCGCCAATTGCCAGAAGATACGGCCAGGCCTGGCCAAGCAGCGCGAGGGTGAGTGTTCCCATCTCATGTCTCCTTGGCCGGCGGCGCGACCATGCCGCGCGGCCCGTCACGCACCGCGTTGATGATGATCTTGGCAAGGGCAATGGCGCCGCTGATCTGAAGCGCGGTGCGGTCGCTCACGCCGAGCAGCGTCCAGTCGAAGCCGGCGAGCGCGCCGCCGCAGATGATGGCGATCAGCGTGTTGAGGAGATTGTGCAGCGCATTGGTGTTGAACCATCTCATCGAAACAGGCTCCCGAAAAAATCGGCGACGTGATGCCGGAAAGCCGCGAGCGCTCCGGCCATGAGAACGAGGATGCCGGCCGCGGCAGCCGCCTTGCCGCCGGGCGCCGGCGGCACGGGCCGAACCGAGGGCGCCCCATTGGGCAATGTTTCGACCCTAGGCGGCGGCGCCGCGGTCACCGGTGCCGCAGGGCGCTGCGCCGACATCAGCAGGGCCTGAACCCGCACCGACCTGACCCGATCGGACCAGCCGCGCCCGAATGTTGCCCATGTCGGCAACCGCTTGAGGAACGCCAGCCGCGCATCGCAAAGCGCATCGATGGTCACACCGGCCGGCTTTGCCTTGGCCGCCGCGACGGTGACCGGTCCGATCCGCCCGTCCTGCGCAACGCCGACGGCCGCCTGCAAATATATGGCCGCCCGGCCAGGCCCGCTGTTGACGGCGAAATCGAACACAGCGTGGTCGACGCCATCGGGCAATTCGGCGCCGAGCACAGCGTCCCAGTAGAAGCGGCGATAGACGGTGGCGACCTGCGCGTCGCTGATCGCACGCAGATCCGCCTTCGTCGCGTCGGCCTTCACATAGCGACGGAAGCTGGCAAGCGTCACGCCCTTCATGGTGGCGCCGCCGGGGTCAGCCGGATTGTCCGACCATCCTCCTTCCGATTTGAGAACAAGCGCAAGCGCCCGCGCGAAGTTGCGGTCCATGGTGGTTTCCTTTCCGCCCTTCCGGGCAGTTGTTCAGTTTTTGATTTTTGGTATGTTCGCCGGGTGGAGGTTAGGTTTGACGCGGGCGATTATGATTCTGGATATCATTCGCCAAGTTGGCAGATACAGACTTTAAAATTCTGAGTATCAGCAAGAGACTCGTGCGCTCGGTAAGTCATTGACGCACCTAGGACGCGTAAAAGCACATATGCCTGACATAAAACATTTAGTTTTAGGAGTCCTCATCAGCGCCTTCTCCATCGCGTGGGTAGTTATTGCCACGATAGGGGTGCGGCGAGAGACGCGCGCGTACAACAAAAGCCTGAGAGACATCGATGAGAAGCTCCGTCAGGATAAAGATCAATAGGAGTTCGAAATTCAGCGAGTTTCAGCTAGTGCTTTTTGAAGACGAACAGCTTTGTGTGAAAGGATACTGGGCTGATCACTAAGTCGATCGCGCGTCTTAAGGTCACCATCGGTCGCGACCGGCTCTCATACAATGGTTCAAGCAGGCGCTTTAACAAGTTGCTCTCCCGCATCAACCCCAGATATCCGCCCCTGGACCGACTTTCCAAAAGCCGGAACCCCATCCCGCTGATCGTTCTAATTGTGTCGTTCGGGGTGAAGGCAAATTGGTAAAATCGGGCCATGTCCGCGGCACTCAAATCTTCGTATCGACCGAGCCGCATCTTTAGACGCCTCAATGGCGACACGCTGGGGACAGTTAGGAAAAGGAGTCCGCCAGGTTTCAGCACTCGGCGTGCCTCCTCGATGATCGATGCGTAACCATCCTTGAAGTGTTCGATCACCCCCAAGGACCACACCCCTTCGAAAAAGGCATCCTCGAATGGCATTTCTCGCACGTCACCGAGAACGATATTAAGTTCTGGGGCGTGCTTTTTGATCCTAGCGATGGTTACGGGGGCAAAGTCTAATCCGTAAGCCTCGAACCCTGCGTGATGGAGCCCAAAGACTGTGTTGGCCACACCGCAGCCTGCATCAATCACTCGATCAGGCGGGCTTAAATACTTTCGGGTAACATGCTGGACAAAGACGCTCTTTTTCCGAATGTCCGCTGCTGTTAGGGATTGCGCCCAACGATCGTCCCAGAATCCTTCGTCGGCTGGTCGGTCGATGAATACAAGACGATCATGCTGCTGATCGAGATATACCTGCTCCACCATTCATTTGCCTCCCCCAAGGCGCTGCTCAACATCAGTTCATTTGCCGTAGTCTCGACCCACAATCGGAACAGCCGGAACGCTGGTATGGAAGCGCCCGAAGAGCAGTACCCACACCAAGACCTGAATCGTCACGAAACCGACGAATGGCTGCCGTGCCTGCGCAAGAACGTTCTCCAAGGCATTCCGGTGCGCATAGACCCCTATCACGCTGCCGAGGATGATCCAGAAGAAGAACCACATACCCTTACTTTTGAGCGAAGCATGGTGCAACGCCACCAACGCTCCGCCATAGATCAACCCAAATACGATCACAACGGGAATACCACCAATCGCCCACGCCTGCCCCCAGAATGTACCAGCCAAGCCGTACAACGCCTGCGAAAATATCTGGGTCTGGAGCACCGTGTTGAACCCAGTGCTGTCAAAGCCGAAGGCCGACGGCTGGATTAGCAGTTGCGCCAAGGTATCGCGAACCGTGTTCCACCATGGATAGGTCGTGCTACTCCTAATCAGCCCTTCGATGTTTTCATGAGTGCCGAAGGCTTCCCAGGAGGCCACCATAGCCATCGGATCAGAACCGCCTGCCAGCATCCTGCCAAACGGCAGGTCGCGTTTGTAGGCCAGATAGAAAGGCTTCATAAAGAAGATGATCGCAAGCGTCGCCAGCCCGATCGCCCATGCCTTCCAATGCAGGGCCGCCTTCGTTATCGGCCACTCCCACAACAACACGATGGCGAAGGCCATTGCCAAGATCACCGGGACAGTCCGATCACCCGCGATCGCATTAAGTGCGACCATTAACGCAAAGATGGCTTGATAAATACGAGCGCCGCGACCCCACAACCTATCGAAATAAATCGATGCCAGAAGGCCGATGCCGCTGACCCAACGCCACACGATCGAAATGAGCCCACCAACGGCGTCATAGATGTCGGCACGCTCCATCGCGTACCACTCAAGTCCAGCCCTGTTTGCCATCCATGCATAGCAGGCTAAAGAAATGATCAGCGCGCACCGAATGAACCAGGTGACCCGCATCGGGTGCAGCTGGTAACAAGGGGGACGCCCCCCGTCCACAGAGGAAGGCATCAGCAGCAGCGCCAACCCGAACCCTAGCCAAGCAGCGACCATCACCAGAATTGCTTCCGACGACGCCGGCTCGAGATATGGCACCAATCCTTTCGCCCTCACAGGTCGCGTGAAGCCAATCAGCGCGGGCACCGAATAAGCAAGAAGGCCGACATAGCCAATCGCTACAACAGAAACCCGATTGTGGCGGGCCACAAGTATAAAGGTGGTCACGGCCACCATTGACCACAGAGCGAGCACCATATCTTTCGTTCGTCCATTTGGATCAAAAAAGCAACCTAGGCGATTCGGTCATTCACAACGACAAAGTCTACAACTCGAAATCGCCCGCCCAGCCGACTGTCGCGCTGACCACCCATGAGCCCGTTGCGTATGCCTCCAGGGTTACACGCTCGCCGGGATCGAGAATGAGATATTTTCCTGCACCGCCGCCCTTGATCGTGTCCGTCCCGTTGGGCTCGATGTTCATGACATGGGTTGCGTGTACTCCGGCAAAGCCGATCCGAACGCCAGGCACGGCAGGCGGCAGCGTATGTGTCCGCGTCGCGCCGGCCCCGTTGTTGTGGCAGAGTGCCCGGTTGTGAAGCCCGGACAGCGTTGTGTTGACGGTCAGATTGGTCGGCACACTCGACGTCCCCTGCAGGCCGGGATTGTTGCCGCCAATAAACCTGGTCACGATGCCGGCCGTGATGGAACTGCCGGTGCCATCACCAACCCATTCCGTCATGTCAAAGCCATCGACCAGCATTTCGTCTATCGCGCCGCCGGTGCTTACCCGAAAAGCAACGCCAATGGAGGTCGAGTTTTTCAGGGCGATGTCCCTGAGACTGGCTTTGCGCAGCCGTTGGCCCACGGAAAGGTTGAACCGGATGCCATGCGACTGGGTGTTTCCCCTGATGCCAGAAAGGCTAAGGCTCGCCGGTGTCACTACGTTCGCAACGACGACGGCGTCGGTCGAGCAGTTCATCAACGTGCCCGGACCGATCGCAAGAGGCGTCTGGTAGGGCGCGGCGATTACGGCTGTGGCACCCGACGTTCCACCCGTGATCGTCTCGCCAGCCGGAAAGATGCCGGCCGAACCGCGCACATAGATGCGCCGGGTCGCGCTGTTTGCTGTTTTGGCAATCGCAGAGTTGCCTCCAGTGATTGTCTCACCGGCCTGAAACGTCCCGCTTATCGGCAAGACCCTTAGCACGTTGGCAAAGAAGTCGACCAAGATGCCCGTCGCGCCGGATGAACCGCCTGTCACCGTCTCACCGAGTTCATAGTCGACGGTTGAACCGGTGATGACGATTTCAAAATGTTGGAACCGCAGGGTTCCGGCGGAGCCAGAGGTGCCGCCGCTGACCGTTTCGCCAGTCGCAAACGATCCAACTTGCGAGCTGAGGGCGAACTGAAATTCGCCGTTTGGCTCCAATTGCAGGGCGGTGTTGTAACGATCGATGTACCAGTTATCGAGCCGACCCGACTGAATCTGAACGCCGAAGACGTTACCGGCAGAACTACCGGAGAGCCGGTTGCCGATTGCCTTGACATTCGAAATAACGATCTCGCTGTTGGCGTCAGTCGCGGCTACGCCAACCAGACAGTCATTCGCCACCACGTTAGTTATGATCCCTCTCGGATCTCGCGCACCGGTCATCTCCACCCAGACACCGGCGGAGGGGTTGTCGAGATGTGCGTCCGCGAAAACCCCATCGACCAACACGTCGGTGGTGTTTAGATTTCCCGTATAGGTCAACACGACACCGTCGCGTTTGCACTTCGCCGACCGGATGTTGCGCACGATCGGCTTGCGGACGCCGGCCACGTAAACCGTGTCGCCAAACTCGCCGCCGGTTGGCGTGACGATGTTATAGCCGTCAATGTCCTCAATCGTCGGGCTGTCGACACAGAGCGCCATCACGCCGGCAAGGCCAAGATTGCGGACTTTCACGCCGCGAATTGTCGGCCGCTTCCGGCGTGCACCAGTGGAGAGGCCGACGCGAATACCGATAGAAGCCTGGTAGCCGGCATGTGATCCACCATCAATCGTGAGGTCCCCGTCTATCAGGACGTCATCGGCAGCAATATCGATGACGGGATGGTGGCCGGTAACGGTGCCGACTGGCGCGCGCAGGATCAGGGCAGAGCCGCCCAGGCATTCGACGCGCTTCTTCGCTGTCGAGATCGTGTGGTTGCCGTCGGTCTGGTAGGAGCCGTCAATCAGCACATGCGGATAGCTGCCCGCGAGCAGTGCACTGATAGCAGCCGTGGCATTCGCACCGCCACCACGCGCGCCGAGCATTGATGCCGTCACCGGAATTGAGGCGAGCGTATAGCCTGTCTTCGTCATGCCATCGCTCAGCGTGATCACCAAATCCCCGACATTCGTTCCATTCTTGCGGTACACAGCGCCGCTGCCTGCCACCTGAGAGCTGTCGTAGAAGGCGGTGCGGATGTATGTGGGTGCTATCGGCGGGTAAAATGCCTCGGCCGTCGCCTTGGTCGCGAATTGCGGATCGATCAGAGGCGTTGCCCTGACTGCTGGACATGCACCGTCGTTCCCTTCTGCATGGTGCGCCCGGTGCGGGCATCGGCAGCGCGGAACCATCGGCCTTCGCTGACCGTATAGATACCGTTCTGCGTCTGGTCGGCCTGGTCCTTGACCAGCACGCGGTCGCCCACCTCCGTCGCCACCCCGTCGATGGTCTGGAGGCCGGAAAGCGCAATGCTGGCGGTCGTCGCCAGGCGAACAGGTTCGCGCTCGCCGGTCAGAAGGCGAACGGCGGCGGCTGAAGATCGGGCCATGCTGGCGTGCTCCATGAAAAAAGCCCCGCGAAGCGAGGCTGAAAGAGATTTTGGTCTTGAGATAGAGGGGGGCCTTTGGATCAGCCGGCAGATATCAACTGCAATTGTGATGGCATTGGCAGCGTCGAAGTTCCACGCAGCATCAAACTTCCTGAAGCCGCACAACGGCGTTCCAGCCATAGGTCTTTGCCGCGACGCCGGTAACGGTCACCTCAATTCCGGAAGCCCCCACGGCGACGGAGGCGTCGAGCGATGCGGCGTCGGTCGCATATTCGCCGATCACCGTTTTGGTGATCGCACCTTCGACTGCCAGGGTACCGCCTGTGTTGCGGATCACGCCGGCGAACACATAGCCGGCGCTGGTCGACGACGAACCATCCGTGCGGCGGGCAGCGACATCGACTGTGAACTTCGCGCCTTGCCCGGGCCTGATCGGAACAAAGCTGTTTCCGGCTTCGAAGATCATAAGAACGGGCGTTGCGTCCGGCGTCGACTTATAGCCCTTGAAAAGATCGCCGCCCCGGTTTCCTTCAATCAGCGCCATGTGCGATCCGTCATCGGTTGGCTTGCCCGTCGCCGTACCGGAGTAGATGTTGCCCCGCACCTCGACGTTTGGCGAGGATCCGCTGATTTTCACATCGTTGACGACGCTGCCGGTCGTCGCCTTGAAAAGGCCACCCGTCGCCCTCTGCCGTTCGCCCGATATTGTCGACAGGGCGACATAGGACGATCGCGCATCCGCGATGCCTGCATGGGTTTGCGACATGTCGCCGTTCAATCGAACGCCAATGGACGCCGCCGCGCCGCCCATGTCGACAAGCGTGTCGGCCGACACAATGGTTTCATCCGCCGCGCTGAAGACGCCGTAGGCATTGGCCTGGGTAAACCCAAAGATGCGGCCGGCACCAATCCTGACGCCACGCGAGATCTGTTGCCCGGCCGGGGTTTCGATATAGATCCCCTGATGCGTCGCCTGGATGTCGAACGACAGCAGGCGAAGATCTTCGATATGATGACCGGTGCCGGCGCGAATGCCTTGCTGCACGCCTTCCGTCACCAGGCTGCGCACCTCGATATCCTTGGCCCCTCGCAGCACCAGACCATAAAGGCCATCCCTGGACTTGGCACTGATGTGAAGGCGTTTGTACTTCAACACCGATCCGGCGGGCGCAGCGCTGCGGGTGAAGGCGACGGCCGCGCCAAGCTGAACGCCGCCAAGCTGCGTCCAGTCGATATCCACCTCGATATCGCTCACCGGCCAGTCGTCGTCGCTCTCCGCATCGAAACCGTTCAAATAGGCACTCACGCGAGCGCGGCGGACAAACACGTGACTTGTGCCGGAAACCTCGTCGTTGATGGTGACGATGTTGCGCGCCGTGTCGCCCCTGGCGTCGTCGATGTAGACCCAGCTGGAATCGGCAATGCGGTAGTGGTCGCCTTGCGTACCGGTGAGCGTGCCATGCTCGATCGTGACACCTGAAATGCCGCTGATGTTGAAGACGCCAAAGCCGTTCGCAGCCGCGACATGATTCCAGGCGCCGTTGACCTTCGGCGCGATGATGCGGTTGTCGCCCTTCAGGTTGAAAAGGTGCGTGGCGTCCTCGGTACGCTGCAAAAGCGCCCTGTCATCAAACTCGACCGTCAACCCCTGCGGAATGTCGATATTGCCCGCCAGCGAGAATGTGCCAGCCGGGATGATCAGCCTGCCCTGCCCGGCGGCAGCAATGGCGTTGACAAACGCGGTCCTGTTGTTACCGGCTGCCGTGTCGGCGCCCGCCGCGCGAATGTTGATCTCCTTCGACCTCGGTGCGTTGACGATGTCGAAGCCGGCTCTTGCTCCACCTTGCAACGTGATCGCCAGACCGCCCCCGCCCGCCGAAATGGTGCCATTCTTCCTGTAGAGGGCTTGGCCGTCGCCGACCTGCGAATAGCCGGCAGTCCTGATATAATCCGGCGCGATCGCCGGTGAGTACGCCTCCGCCGTCGCCTTGGTCGCAAATTGCGGATCGAGCACGGTTGTCATGGCGCCCGTCGCCACATCCGCCGCCGCCTGGGCCTGGTCGATGATGCCTTGCGCGGCTGCCTGGATATCGCCGACGGTATCGTCGGACTGGTAAAACGACAGCACAATGTCGTCGGCACCGATCACGGGGCTCACTGTCTGGAAGGCATAGACGAAATCAGCCGAAGCCGTGCCCTCCTGGACATGCACCGTCGTCCCCTTCTGCATGGTGCGACCCGTGCGCGCATCGGCCGCGCGGTACCAGTAGCCTTCCGACGCCGTATAGATGCCGTTCAGCCTGGCGTCCGCCTGGTCCTTGACCAGCACCCGGTCGCCGGTCGCGGTCTGGACGCCGTCAACCATTTTGAGGCCCTGGATCCAGGCGACGCCGTCGATGACGATCGTCTCCAGGTTCGCGGTCGTCGCCAGGCGCACGGGTTCGCGCTCGCCGGTCAACAGGCGAACGGCGGCGGTTACAGGTCGGGCCATGAGGCTTGCTCCATGAAAAAAGCCCCGCGAAAGCGAGGCTGTGAAAATTGCGGTTCAATTACAGGTCGGTCCGCCCTGCCGACCCCTCGTGCAGCAACTCGGTTGCCGCCCGGCCTCAGCCCTGCTCACGATGCTCGCGCGGCTGCGTGCGGCAGATCAGTGCCGAAGCAACGGCAGAATCTTTTCGTCGAGGAGTTTGAGCCGACTTGCCAGTATCTCGGCGTTGACGGGATTCGCGTCGACATTGACTGGTATCAATTTCGCTACGGATTTTCCGTGGCGCGCGGCCTCAACCCAATCTTCGAGGGCGCCGATATAGCCATCGAGAGCCTCGAAGGGAGTCCTGGTATCGTCAGCGGGGATATATGTCGGCGGCACATCGCCCACGATCACCCAAATCCATTCCGGCACGTCTGGCCTTCCAGGCTCAATCTCAAACAGAAAGATATAGATAATGCCTTCAGCGCCATATCCGAGATACTCGCCCTTGATGGACAGCACCCAATCGTAGAATTCGAGGTGTTTGCGAGCCTCAACGTGGGCAGAGTCGAGCTCGTTGTCGCCTGTGCTGACATCCACTGGCGGTAACCGCATAACACTCGCTAGGTCTGGCTTGGCTTCGTTCACCATGGCTAGCTCCCTTCCCAGTTGCGCAATCTTTGCCTAGTCCAGCGCTCGAAGTCTCGAGCGTCCATGTGGCGCTTCATATGATCAGCCCTAGGGCGAGGTCGAATGTTTGATACGTGATCTGGCCCACCGTCAGCCAGTGGAATCTCATGGGACACATCCATATTTCGGCCCGTAGCCGGATCCTTGGGCCAGGGCTGACCATGCTTCAGTTCCCATTCCTTACGCAGAGCCTTATTGGTGGTGTATCGCCCCGGATGAACCCAGCTAAAAGTGCCTGTTTCGACACCTTCGGTCGCCAGATCCACCACGCTGCTGTAATTGCCAGGGTTGGCTCCCTGTATTTGTGTATCGCCAGTATCTACGGAAACCTGAGGAACCGCAGCTTCTGAGCTGGCGACAATAGAGTCATCGGTGGATCGCCCAGCGAGCCTTGCCATCACCTGGCTGCCAATGGCACTGAGCCCTTCGGCAAGGACATTGCCGCCGGCACCCCAAAGTGCCCCAGCGGCTGCACCGCTCAGCATGTCCTCATCCAAGCCATGCGCATATGCGGCGCCATAGATTGCACCCTCGCCGCTGGCGACAGCGGTTCGTGCGGCCAGACCAGTCAGGCCGTCCAAGGCTGCGGTGCCCAACCTGCCCGTGAGAGTGATGCCCGAACTCGCCAGACCATGTCCGGCGATAGCGCCGCCAAGGAGCTCCGCCGGCAGAGCTGCCGACCCTGCCCGGTCTTCGGCATCTTCCGTCGCTGTCCGTTCGGCGACGAGCAACTCCTCATAGCTTTTGTCGGAGAAAAGCGAATTGAGGCCGGCGGCGGCTTTGTCCGCGTGACCAAAGGTGATCCCTTTGGCCATCAGCCGGGCCACGTCATCGGCGGCTTGGAGAGGTTGCAGCCAGAACGACGCGGCATTGTATTGTGAACGAGCCGGATGCGATGCGACAGTCAACAGGCCGGTCGCCAGGGCATCTTCCCGTGCCTGAATGTCTGCTGGTGTCAGCTTCGGATCGGTTGCGTTCTGCCGCAGCCGAGGCAAGCCGGACTGAAACAATTGCCTCGCCATCTCAAGGCGGAAACGTGGATCGCGGACAGCGAGAAAAATCGTGCTCAGATCAGTCATGCGCTGCCGCCACGGCACGCTTGGGTCGATGAATTTCGCGGCAAGGCTTTCCGCGGCAGACCGCGGCAACGGCAATATCTTGTCGAAACCCATCTCCTGCTGGGCTGCAACGGCCCAGGTAATGGCAGCCTTGTAGTCCTCGGGAGTTGTGATCTTGTCCCAGTCGGGAGCCCTGCCCGGGAACATTTGGCTGACATAGGCGGCAGGGTCTGCCCGTCTGGCGCCCATAACGAATTGTGCGCCGGCAGCCTTTGCTTCGTACCGCGTCCACTCTTCCTGTGAACCGCCGGCCGTGGGCTCAATATCCCGAAGCTCAGCATGTATCGCCCGGTTTGGCGCGCTGCGCATGTCAAAGATCGAACCAGCGATGCCAGCCGTTACGTTGAAGGTTTGAAAACGCTTCGGGCCGTCTTCCGCGCCATAGATATTGACGAAATCCTGTGCGGTCGGTTTCTCCTCGGGATATTCGCCCGTGGCGGCGATGACAGCCGGGGCGTTTTGCTCCGCGAGTTGCACTTTCGCGCGAGCATCGACCAGTTGGGCTGCGGTCGCAGTGTTGGCCTGATCCCTTAGCGCTGCGAGATCGCTGGGCTTCAGGTAGGTGATGGCGTCGAGTGGGATTGCTGGCTTGTCATCAGGCGTCGTCGAACTGCTTCTATCGAATGTCGATGTGCCCGAGGCACTGGAGCCATCAACCGCCTCGGCGGCATCGTCCTTGGTCCGGCTTGCGGCTTGCCCCGCACCCAGCATCTCCGCAGCCCGCTTCGGGTCCTTGGCGATCATCGCCTGGACCAGCGCCTTGGCCGTGTTGCCGCGCCAGGTGGCCTCGGCTGTTTGCCGAAGGATCGGATTGCCGATCTTGGCGATCAGGTCGAACCCGCTCTTCCGGATCGCCTCGAAGGTCTCGGTGTCGTTCGGATCGCCCTGTGCAATGGAACCGGTGGAGATGTTGTCGACCTTGGTCCACTCGGCCAATTCATACTCGTCACGCCGCTGGAGTTGCCGCTGAGCCATGCGCCGTGCGCCAACCGCGCGCATCGCCTCCTTCTGCCCGACGAAACCAGCGCGCTGGCTTTCGGGCATACCAGGCAAGGCATCGTCGAACAGCCTGTCGAACAGACCAGTCTTCACCACCCGGCCGTTGTACGGATCGACCTGGCCGTACATCGCCTCATGCAGGCCGTTGCCGTCGGCCGGCGCGTTCGCCGCCACTTCGTCTTCCGCCTGCGCGATCTGGCCGTTGAACCGGCGGCGCGCAAGCTCGGCGTCGAACGCCTCCTGCTGATCCTTCATCTGCTGGTAGCGCTCGGCGACAGCGGAAAACTGGCCGCCCAGCCCTTGCATGGCGCCGCCAATCGGCGATCCCTGCGGATATTGCGGCGCGTTGCCGGTATCGAGCCGGCGCTGGCCAATGGAAAGGGGGATGATGTGGACCATTTCAGTAGAGCCCCGAATAGCCGCCGGCTATGGCCGCGCTCGCCCGAGGCGAAAATGCAGAACCGCCGAGGCTCACGGCCTTGGTCGGGTCGTAGATTTTGGATAGGCCGCCAACGAGCGCGCTGCCGGCGTTGAAGATCGATGCCGTCGCCGCCTGCTTGCCGGAGAAGCGCGAGAGTGCGGCCTGGCTGTTGAGATTGTTCTGGCGCAGCTGCGAGCTGTACCGGATCGCGTCGAGGTCGAGCTGGCCCTGCCTGGCATTGGCGGCCAGCACCTCGGTCGGCGAGCCTGATATGCCGACGCCCGAGGCGCCGGCCTGGGCGCGCGCCTGGCCCAGCAGGAGATCCTGTTTGTGGCGCTCCTGGCTTTGTTCGAAGGCGGAACTCTGCGCCTCGGCCTGCGCCTGCTGTCCGTAGGCCTTGGCCTGATAGTCGGCCATCTGCTTCGACTGCTGGCCTTCGACCAGCGCGCCGCCAACGGAAAGGGCGGTGCCGATAAGGGCAAGTGTGCACATGGTTCAGCCTCGTTCGCCAAAGGAGGTGGTTGCGGGGATGAATTTGCTTTTGACGCCGTCCACCGGCGCGCCGAGCGCCGGGCGCGGGTCGAGCACACCGCCGGGGGTGAGGAACGACACAAGCAGCCTGTCGGCCTGCAGCGCCGGCCGGCTGAGACCGGGGCAGCGGCCCGCGGGCCGGCCATAGCGGCGCGGCGGGTGGTGGTCAGGTTGATCTTCAGATCGGCGACGCCGGCGGCATCGAACAGGCCGTGGGCGGTGGCAATGGTGCGGGCGAGCGCATCGGCCTCGAACAATTCCTGGCGCAGCAACTCGACCAGCCGGCGGGCGCTGCGCCAGCGCTCGCCAAGCGTTGCAGCTTTGGCCTTGATCTCGTCGCCAAGCGCGGCGATGTCGGCCCGCGCTTCGCTCCGAGCGGCCTCCGCACGGCATTTGCCGGCAGCGACGATGATCTTTTCCAGCAGCCCGATCTGCTCGTTGCAATCGGCCAGCGCGGCACGCGCGGCGGCCAGGTCGCCATCGCCGAAGACCGCGCGGTCCTCGGCTTGTGCCAGTTCGGCTCTGCAGTGAAGCGCGTCGTTGAGGTCGGTATCGAGCATGGCGATGACGGCGGCGAATTCGGCAGCCGTCCGCGCCCTGCCGAGGATTTCAGCATGGAGGGATGTCATGGGAGGAGTGTCCTTGTGGATGGAGTGCGGGCGGGCAGAGGGTTATCTCCCCCCTCGAGGGGGAGATTAGTTACGGCTCCGCGTCAAACACCGGCGTAAATGCCCTGATCGTACAGGGCGTCGGGTTGTTGTGGCGGATCCTCACCCGGCCCTGCCCTTCCCAGCTGTCGTCGATCGGCACCTCGACATTGCCGGTGAACAGCGTTGCCCGCCCGTCCGGCGCAACGATCGAGGGCATGCGCACCGGCTCCCAGCGGCCGCGCATCAAGGACTGGACTTGAAGCCCCGTGGTGTCGGTCTCCAGCAGCGACAGGATCACTTTCGCCACCTTCTTGCGGCGGCCGATGATGGAGCCGTCGCGGCCGCCGA
>NZ_RZTB01000070.1:30655-31055 GCF_003997735.1 Mesorhizobium sp. M7A.F.Ca.MR.148.00.0.0
CGCCGACATCGAGCTCCAGCGTGTCGGCGCCCGCAGCATAGGGCAGGCCAAGCTGCCATTTGGCGGCGGTAGAACCGCCCGGCAGCGTGACGGTGCCGCCGCCGCTGACGGTCAGGCCGCGATAGACTTTTCCATCGGCGAGAACATCGACGGACTGGCCGGCGAGATGCATGGCGCCGCCCACCGTGGTGACCGCAAGACCCGTGTAGGTCAGGCCGCAATCGACCTCGAAGGCGTCCCCGATGGCGCCGTATTCGAACGGCGCGGTCTTGATTTCGATGTAGCGCCTGGTCACGCCGCCAATGCTGCGCTTCACGATCAGCCAGAGGTCGTCATTGCCGTCCTGGCCGGGGGTGACCGCAGCGCTTTCGACATCAGCCCACTTTGAACCATCGGGGCC
>NZ_RZTB01000070.1:31065-31562 GCF_003997735.1 Mesorhizobium sp. M7A.F.Ca.MR.148.00.0.0
CCGGTGCATGCCGCGCACCTCCTGGCTCGGCTGGTGGGTGTAACCGCCAAGCTCGCCATTATCGAGCGGGAACCACAGCAACGGGTCGGGATCGGTCTGGAAGGCGAGCTCGACCACGCCCTTTTTGGGAATATGCTCGGAGACCTGGCCGACATCGTCCGAAGCAAAACGGCTCTGCGCCGTCTGCGTCAGCTCGGCGATCGATTTGCGCGAGCGTGTGACATAGAGGAACGACTGGCCGGCATCGACTGGGCGGATGCGGGCGCAGCCGAAGGTACGCGAGCGCCGGTTCTTGAACGAGGATGGCGTCAGCGCCTCGTCGATGCCCGAGCCCGACAGAGCGCGGATGCCGCCTGAGGTGCCGATCAGAAGCGCGCCGTCGCTGTCAGCGATCCAGACGATGTCGTTGGCCTGGCCGCCGCCGGCCTGGACGAACTCCAGAGCGTCGTCGTCCTTCTCGCCGAGAGCGAAATTGTCGAAGTCGCCGGTGGCCGAGG
>NZ_RZTB01000710.1:0-234 GCF_003997735.1 Mesorhizobium sp. M7A.F.Ca.MR.148.00.0.0
CGGGCCGCGTTGCGCCCACATCCGGGTGCCGGAGGCACTGGGCTTGCATGAGCATGCGGGCTCGATCGACGATGCGGTTGCCGAACTGCACCGTCGCATGCAGGATACAGTCACCAACATTGTGGCCGAGCTTGCAGCCAAGGGCAGCTTCATTTTCTATCCGAATCCATTCTATCGTTCCTGACATCCTGACGGGCCACGTGGCCCGCTGTGGTGGAGGATGGAAGGCAAACA
>NZ_RZTB01000711.1:0-234 GCF_003997735.1 Mesorhizobium sp. M7A.F.Ca.MR.148.00.0.0
GTTATGCCCCGAACGGACGCAGCAGCGCCCTTGAAATAATGTGGCGCTGGATCTCTGACGTGCCTTCCCAGATGCGCTCGACGCGCGCGTCGCGCCAGATGCGCTCCAGTGGCAAATCGTCCATCAGTCCCATGCCGCCATGAATCTGGATCGCCTCATCGGCAACGTATGCAAGCATCTCGGTGGCCTTCAGCTTGGCCATGGCCATGTCCTGGTCGGTGACGGTGCCCTGAT
>NZ_RZTB01000712.1:0-234 GCF_003997735.1 Mesorhizobium sp. M7A.F.Ca.MR.148.00.0.0
AGAAGGCGATCGCACCAAGCACGAGGCCGATGATGAGGCCCATCACGACAGGTTCGCCGAACACGCCGAACCTGCGCTCGATGGTGTCCGTGTTGATGTTGATGCGGTTGATCCCGGGAATGCGGTCCATGATCCAGTTGAGCACAATGGCGATCGGCAGGATCTGTGCCGAGGCGAGGTGCGGCACGGAAATGCCGGGCACGCCGTAGAACTGCTGCACCGCGCGCGCCGACC
>NZ_RZTB01000713.1:0-234 GCF_003997735.1 Mesorhizobium sp. M7A.F.Ca.MR.148.00.0.0
TCATCTTCTTTCGCATGATCGTCTATTTCGGCATCACGCTGGCCTACATTATGGCAACCGGCACGGGCGCCTCCGTCGGCTATGGCGTTGGCCATATCTCCACCGATCCCGACGGGCCGCTGTCGTTTGCCCTGTGGGGCGGCGTGGTCGGTTTCGGCGTCGTCTCGATCGCCGTCTACTGGATCCGCGAATACATCCTCTATGTCGTCAAGGCCGGCCACATCGCCGTCATGG
>NZ_RZTB01000714.1:0-234 GCF_003997735.1 Mesorhizobium sp. M7A.F.Ca.MR.148.00.0.0
AGGGCCACGCGATCGCCAAGGGCGAGAAGCACGGCAATCTCGGCAAGCTGTCGCTCAAGGAGATCGCCGTCGAGTCGGGCAAGACCGGCGGACCGATCGCCGGCCATAGCGAACTCGTCGCCGATGGCGCCGGCGTCTCCTTCGCCACCCATATCTGCGATATCGAGGTCGATCCCGAGACCGGCGCCACCAGGGTCATCCGCTACACGGTCGTGCAGGACGCCGGCAAGGCGG
>NZ_RZTB01000715.1:0-234 GCF_003997735.1 Mesorhizobium sp. M7A.F.Ca.MR.148.00.0.0
CATAGAGCGCCTTGCCCGAGCGCACGGCATGGTCGAGCGCACCCATCGTTTCTTCCAGCGGCGTGTCGGGATCGAAACGGTGCGAATAGAAGATATCGACATAGTCGAGCCCCATCCGCTTGAGGCTCTGGTCGAGGCTGGCCAGCATGTATTTGCGCCCACCCCATTCGCCGTAGGGTCCGGCCCACATCTCGTAGCCGGCCTTCGTCGAGATGATCAGCTCGTCGCGGTAGG
>NZ_RZTB01000716.1:0-234 GCF_003997735.1 Mesorhizobium sp. M7A.F.Ca.MR.148.00.0.0
GCAGGCATAGATAGCGTCCGACATCTCCCTTATCGTATCGACGGGATCGGAACTGCGACAACTGCGCTCTTGCGACCTTGCTTCCTGGGAACTGGTAGACAGAGCGGCGGCAAGAGCCGTGGCGACAAATGCGAACCGAGGTTTCATACGAGAGCCTCCGGATCTGCGTGAAATTGCACCGCTCCTTCGGCTAACGCAGGAATCGTTCCTATTGCGCCCAGAGCTCGCGACGCA
>NZ_RZTB01000717.1:0-233 GCF_003997735.1 Mesorhizobium sp. M7A.F.Ca.MR.148.00.0.0
GCAAGGTCACGAGCGGTACCTGCCATGTCATGGGCCACGGCATGGAGCATTGGCACCCCAATCCGGATTTCTTCTTCCAGCCGGGCGCCGGTCCCGTGCTCGATATCGGGCCTTACTACATCACCAATCTGATCCAGCTGATCGGACCGGTGAAACAGGTCGCGGCCTTCGCGACGACGCCGGCCAAGGAGCGGACGATCAGTTCAAAGCCGCGCGCGGGTGAAAAGATACCG
>NZ_RZTB01000718.1:0-233 GCF_003997735.1 Mesorhizobium sp. M7A.F.Ca.MR.148.00.0.0
GCCGCCGATGGTGCCCATGTTGCGCACCTGTTCGCCGCCGATGCGATCGAACAACGGCCCCAGCGCCGGGATACGCTTCGCCAATGTCGCGAAGGCGTCAGTGTAGGTGACGCCCGCGCCGATCGAAATGATGCCGTTTTCTTCCGAGATGGTGCAAAGTCCGTCGAGATTGCCGATGAAAATGGCCGGCGAAATATCGCGCATGTGCTTGGTGACCCAGAGGCCGACATCGG
>NZ_RZTB01000719.1:0-233 GCF_003997735.1 Mesorhizobium sp. M7A.F.Ca.MR.148.00.0.0
TGTGCGCTCGCTGGCCCGCGACATGGGCCGCGACATGGGCTGTTTCGGCCATATCAGCGAATTGCGCCGGGTCGAGGTCGAACCGTTCACCTCGGTGGACTTCGTTACCATCGCCGAGTTGGAAGTTGCCCGTTTCGGCGTGGTGGAGGGAAACGCGGACGCGACTGATATCGCCGACGCTACGGTAGCCGCCGACACGGCAGAGGCTGCCGACAAGGTGGAAGTGCCAATCG
>NZ_RZTB01000071.1:0-31232 GCF_003997735.1 Mesorhizobium sp. M7A.F.Ca.MR.148.00.0.0
ATAATCCGGCATCAAAATCTCCGCCAAAACCCGAGCCGGCTTCTTGCCACGCCGGCCGGGCGTGGTCTCGCGAGTTGAAATGGGTTGCCGCATGCGCTTGATCCAGCCGCCCTCACGCAGCTGCCGGTCCGGCCTCACGCAGCAAATCGTCAGCTTTGTCCGTCTTCTCCCAAGTGAACTCAGGCTCTTCACGCCCGAAGTGTCCGTATGTCGCCGTCTTGCGGTATATCGGCCGTAAGAGATCAAGCATCTTGATGATGCCTTTCGGTCGGAGATTGAAAACCTCGAGAACAAGGCGCTCGATCCTTTTTTCCTCGATCCTTGCGGTTCCGAAGGTATTGACCATGACAGAAACCGGACTGGCCACGCCGATCGCGTAGGCAAGCTGAACCTCGCAGACCTCCGCAAGGCCGCTGGCAACGATGTTCTTCGCGACATACCGGGCGGCATAGGCCGCCGAGCGGTCAACCTTGGATGGGTCCTTGCCCGAAAAGGCACCGCCGCCGTGACGCCCGGTCCCACCGTAGGAATCGACGATGATCTTCCGTCCTGTGAGGCCGCAGTCGCCGGCAGGCCCACCGACCACGAACCGCCCTGTTGGGTTGACCAGAAATCTGATCCCCGAAGTATCCAGGTGGGCCGGCAGGACCGGTTTTATGATCTCCTCAATGACGCCTTCGCGGACCGTGGCTTGTGAGACCGCTTCGTCATGCTGCGTTGACAGGACTATGGTATCCAGCGCCACCGGGCGGAGCCCTTCGTAGCGTACCGACACTTGAGATTTCACGTCCGGACGCAGCCAGCCAAGCTGTCCCGCTTTCCGGACCTCGGCCTGTCTTTTCGTCAAATGGTGAGCGAGTTGGATCGGCAGGGGCATCAATGTATCCGTCTCGTTGCATGCGAATCCAAACATGATGCCCTGATCCCCTGCCCCTTGCCCGAGATCCTGCCCTCGTCCTTCATCAACGCCCTGGCTTATGTCGGGCGACTGCTCGGTGAGGGCCAGAACGACGGCGCAACGTCGACCATCAAAGCCAATCGCATCATCGTCGTAGCCAATATCGAGTATCGTATCGCGGGCGACTTGGCTGTAATCGATGTGGGCATGGCTGGTGATCTCGCCAGCCACAACGACCATCCCCGTCTTCACCAACACTTCACAGGCGACGCGCGCCTTCGGATCGGTGCGCAGGACCGCATCGAGAATGGCATCGGAGATGTTGTCTGCCATCTTATCGGGGTGTCCCGCGCCGACGGATTCGGAAGAGAACACGAACTGCCTGGTCATAAAAATGCCCTCGCTTCAAGTGCTGGAGTTAGTGAGGAGTTTCTGGATTGGGGTGGCTTATCGGTCGGGGATGCCGGGAACATCGAACGCAGTGCAGAAGTCGGCAACGTCTCTTCGTACGCTCGCATGAACTTCCTGGTCATCGGGCTGGCGGCAGACCGAGTCGATGAAAGCGGCGATCTGCACCATCTCCGTTTCGCGCATGCCCATGGACGTCACCGCTGGTGTCCCTAAGCGGATGCCGCTTGTCAGCGCCGGATGCCGCCGGTCGCCCGGGACCATATTGAAATTCGCAATGATGCCTGCACGCGATAAGCGCTCCGCATAGGCTTTGCCTGACAGCGACCGGTCCCGAAGATCAAGGATCAGCATGTGATTGTCAGTGCCCCCGGTGACGAGTTCATAACCTCGCTCCAGAAGTGCCTGGGCCAGAGCCTTGGCTCTGTGGACGATCTGCTGACCGTAGACACGAAAGGACGAGTTCGCTGCTTCCTGCAAAGCGACGGCAAGCGCGGCGATAGTATTCATATGCGGTCCGCCTTGCAGAAGAGGGAACACGGCGCGGTCTATACGTTTGGCCAGATTGTGTTTGCTCTTCGGATGATGGAGGGGCTGATAACGGTCTTCATTCCTTGATAAAATGAAGCCACCCCGGGGACCGCGGATCGACTTGTGAGAGGTGCTGGTGACCACATCGCAATGGGACACGGGGTTCGGATGCACTCCTGCGACAACCAGGCCGCAGATGTGGGCGATGTCAGCCACCAGATACGAGTTCACCTCCGAAGCAATTTCGGCCATTGCCGCGTAGTCAAAAATACGCGGATAAGCAGTTCCGCCGACCCAAATTAGCTTCGGGCGTTCCCGCTTGGCGGTCTCGCGCAAGTGGTCATAGTCAATTTGCTGTGTCTTTTCGTGCAGCCTGTACGGGACGCGCTGATAATCGCTGCCGGAAAAATTGACGGACCAACCGTGGGTCAGATGGCCGCCTTCGGGTAAAGGCAAGCCCATGACTTTGTCACGGGGGCTCAAAAGCGCGCGATAGACAGCCTGGTTGGCTGGCGAGCCTGAATAAGGCTGGACGTTGGCGTGTTCACTGCCAAATAGCGCTTTCAGGCGCTCGATCGCGAGGGTCTCAAGCTCATCGACGATCTCGTTTCCGGCGTAGTAGCGCGCACCGGGGTATCCCTCGGCATACTTGTTGGTGAAAATCGACCCGGTCGCTTCCAACACCGCCGAGGAGGCAAAGTTCTCGGAGGCGATCAGTTTGAGAGTTGTCCGCTCCTGACGCTCCTGTCTTAGAAGCAGTTCGTGAACGCGGGAGTCGACGGCGGCTAAGTGAGGCCGCCCGTAAGTATCGGGCTGCGCGATGGCGCCGCCGGCGGAGTTATCCATGGTAGTCGCGCTCCATTTGGACTGATCTATTTCACGATCAAGCAGGCGGTCCCTTCAACCGCGCGTCTTGTATTGCTTCCAGGCGTTGTAGGTCTCTTTTATGATGGCCATCATCGTGGGGCAGGAGATCGACCACCAATTGAGCCAGCCCGCCATCCTTGCCTCCTGCTTGCATATGGTACGAAGACTGCGGACGTTGTTCGTTGCAGCAAAGAAAGTTGGCTCTGACCAGCCGCCGAACGTGGCGTCGAACCTGCTCGCGAGGCAGACTGGTAATATCGGCCAGCTCGCCGACGGTTAGATCCGCATGCGCGCAAAGGCCCAGGATTCGAAGGCGATCAAGATGCGCTGCCGTCCTTAGGCGATTTACCAGTGTCAACATTGGTTGGCATCAACCCGGACGGGATGCAGCAAGCCGCTAGCCCTTCTATCCCCATCAATCCGCATGAGACCTCTCTCGTCATTTGCTGTAAATCCGCTGGTATGGATGCTAATGGAAGATAGATCACAGTCCTTTCTACGACTAAGACGCCAGATATTGGGGCTAATGTACCACCTGACAGGAGACTACACTCACGAACATTATGTGAATTTTTTTTAACGTTGCTGAGAATCAAGGGTGAGGTTTGGCGAATGTCTCGCCGTCGACTGTCGAATCCTGCCCGACGGGATTATGGGGTGCGTAGCCTGCTTGTCCTTTCCACATGACCAGCGACGATGGGGCGAAGGCGGCAGACATAGCTCTGGAGCATGCTGCGGTGTCTTTGGCCTGAAGCCGAGAAAGGCGGACCGTGGCTTCCGCGCCGCTGCCGGGAGCCCGCGAACAGGCCAAGTGGATCAGCCGGGTGTTGCCGTCATAGAGCGTGAGACCCAAAGCTGGCCAGCCCCGCCCTAGGCTGACGCACCGCTCAGCGTCCACCTTGCTCTCGAAGCCCATCGGCATAGCGCCGATAACGACTTGACCGCGTGCGTGTCGACGAGCGATCGGTGAGCGCAAGGATCGAGGGTGCAGTGCAGGATAATGCTGTTTTAAATCAGCGCTGTTTTCAGCCGACTGCCTTGAGCGTGGGCACAAGGATATAGGCCCAAGGCAGGAGATCATCGTCTGGCTGTTCGGGAGGCCGCCCTGGGCGCGCGACAGCCGTTCCTTCGGCTGCGCCGCTCCGCCACCATCCGCGCCGTGCCTTCCGGAGACCATTCCCGCTGCCGGCCGGCGCCCGTGAAAACCTCGACCCGGCGCACCGGCTCGAGATGGCTGGGCTCAGCGTAACTCTGAAGTCGTCATATACCGAAGCCTTCACAGACTTCGGACATCCCCCTCACAGTCCGATCCAGATGGCGTCAGGAACACCGCTTGCGTTGATGCGGATGAACCCCTGCTTGTGCCACAATGACCCTTATGTCAGCGCGCGAGCCAAAGCTTCCGCGCAAGGCGACGGCTAGGATAAGGCAATGCCGACGAAGGGCACATTGCTTGCCACACTCTGGAATGATGGCATGCTCGGAAGGCCTAGGCTTTGCTCAGGGCCGCCTGCAAGGCGCGCTTTGAGGTTATTCACATAGCCTTCTGCGTAGTCCTGCGCCGTCGAGACCGAAAGATCAATGCCTGCCGCCAAGGCCTCTTCCATCAGGTGCTTTACGAGCCCATTTCGAATGGCCAGCTTGACCTCGGGGCCTGCGATAAGGCCGATCGCCTGCGCGGCCATATTGAGGCCAGCTTCCTCCAGCGCTCGCTTCATATCGCCTCCGTTAATGGCCGTACGCAGGAGATTGGCTGCTTGCGACTCAGCCTCGAGAACCATCGAGGCAAGATCGGCTACTTGTCCGAGGCCCGGAATGAAGCTGAGCAGTCCCACCGCCGTTGCCGCCAAGTCGAGCACTTTCGTCTCGATTTTGAGCACGGAGTCGACGACGTGCATGACGGCCCCGCCGTTCTTTTTGGCTGACTTAATGTCAGGCTGGTCCATCAGGCCCATCTTCATGTCCGCGACGGCATTCTGCTCTTCTGCGGTTTGGGCGCCGTGGGTGATTGGCTGCTGAACGTTGCGGTTCGCAGACGACATGTTTGTGCAAAAATGGGCAAAGTCTTTTTTGCTGATATTGCCGGAATCAACCGTATGCCCGCCGCCAAAGTCGAAGAATTTATGATGGGTCTTATAGCCCGTGATCGAATTGTTCAGGAGGCCAAACAAAAGAGGATCTGAAAGGAGCTGAGAGGCTGCTTCCCGCACTTTCGGATCAAGGCTCTTGTCGTCTTTCATTTTCGCCAGTTTGTCGCGAGTCAGAACACCGCTTCCAAAGAACGTGTCCTGATGGTCCTTGATCATCTCGACCGTATTCAGCTCAGTTTGCGTGAGGCTCATCGACGATGAGGCGACTTGCAGGAAATCCTCTTTGTGCATCTTCCCTTTCGAGCCACCGCACAACTGGTTCCAAGCATCGGGGTGATCGAGGAAATATTGCGCCGCCGCAATGACCTGGGGCGGAAATTTGCCGTTTTTCGATTCGCCGCCGACCATTTTCTTGAACTCATCCAGACTCAGGTCCTTGGACAGATTTTCGGAGTACCGGTAAAACTCCCGCAAGGCATCGCTCAAGGTCATGACCGAAGGCTGCAAACCTCCGCTGCCGTCGGATGGTATGTAGTTCTGCTCGTAGCTTCGCGCTTGGGCTTCCTGAAATGCAGCAACTTGTGGGTGGTGGTTTGAAAATCCGGCCAAGTCCTTGGCGTTGATCTTGCCTCCACAGCGGCCGTCGCCCTGCGAGCCAATCGCATAAAAAAGTCCCGAATCCTGCTGCAGTCCCTGGATCGCCGCTTTCAGATCCGGTGGCGTAGAGGGATCATTGGCTTTGTCGGTCAACGACTTCCAAGTAAGCGGGCATTGGTCCTTGTGACGGTTGAGTACCGCAACAATCTGCAACTCAGCCGTGGTCAGCGACCCACCGTTCCACGTGATTCCGGGGCTCGGCCTGGGAGCCGGCTCGATCTTCGGAGTGACGCCGAGCAGATGTTGGGCTTCAGTCGCCTTGGAGCGTTGCGATTGGTCCTCCTTGAGAGCCGCCCTCATATTTGGCGGCAGCAGATCCAGTGGGTGTTGCTCCAAGCCATTCAATGTCAAGACATCCGGTGCCAGATGGCCCAAAGGGTCCTGCCGCAATTTATCCATTGTCGAATCAAGATTCGACGCTGGCAGATCCCCTTGCGCGAAAGAGCCGGCCTTGTCTGCCAGCACACAAGTGGACAGCATCGCTTCGAAGCACGATGCACTTTGCTGATGCTGGGTCGCAAAATGGGAAACTTTCAGGCCCGGCCAACCCCTTGCGGACTGTAGCGAATTTGAGCGGTAGAAAGTTGAAAGATTACTGGCCGACATTATGCATCCTCAGACGTGACGTTGAAATCCCCACAAGAGACCCCGACAGAAGATCCCTTGCGTTTCACAAAATTCGACAATTCCAAGCGTCGGCAGGTCACGAATGCGCCTGCCCTGCCTTCAATTGCTGTGTTCCGGGCCGGCTCCAAGGTTCGGTCCAACACAATGGCCGGAGTCACCGCGAGAGCTGCCGGGACTCATCATGAGCGGATTAGCTTTCGAGAAACTGACGAGTTTGCGAAGAGTTCACAAAGGGGTAGCCGCAGTCATGTTCTTCAGAGCTGCGGGAAATCCTCAATGTTCATTTCTTGCCCAGCTCAGGCTTCCCGCCAACGCTATCCTGTTGTGGGATGTCAGAAGAATAAGAAGCATCCGGTCGTCCGTCGCGAACGACCGTAGTGGAGGAGCCGCGAAACAAGATCAGCACTGATTCCTTTGGCGTTGCCGCTATGTGAGTCTGCGCCTGCGCCTGCGCCACCAAGCCGTTAAAGGTCTGCTCCACGAGTGCGACGAAGCGCGGTGGACCGGAAACGAAGACGAGGCCATTGCCTGGCACGGGTTTGACCACATAGCGCTCGTCGGAGATATCAAGCTTGTCGAGAGCCCCCTTGAACGCATCGAAGCGAATCGACGTCATCAAAAGCATTCGAGTTTGCGATTCTTGTGCAGCAGACACATAGAGCACAAGGCCGTCATAGTACCATTGTAGACCGTAAAGGTTCGTCAAGCGGTCGAGGAACGCGCGCGGTGGCAAATCAGGCATACGTCCGCGAATTCGCCCCTTCACCGCAGGACTGATGTTGACCCTGATATTCAGGTTGTTGCCGAATTCCTGCAACGCTGCAGCGAGCTCCTGATCCAGAACCGTGTATCTATAGGGTGTCGCCGGAAGGGACAGCGGGACTGCATGCGCCGGGTGAATCCCGGTGGACAGAAAAAACCCGGCACAAAGAAGTCTCAAAACATGCAGGGTGACGGGTTGGATAAGCGTTCTCGGCATGTCGCACTGATAAACCAAACGCTGAAATCATCACAAGTGACTAAATTGCCGAAGAGATTTTAGATTGTCGAAATGACGCCGCCGTTAGTCAGCTTGTTGTCAGCTTGCCCCCCTAGGAGTGTTGCGCCGACACCGGGTGATGAATGGGCGGGGCTCGCCCGGTCAGAGAGAGCAACCGAGTCCTTACATGATGATGCCTGTCACGTCGATCTCTGCCACTCTAACGGCTGGCCTCCCCAGGGTCGGATCACCGTCGATTGTCGAGCAGGCCCAGTTTGAGCGCGCCTTAGGGCATGCAGCCGACTCGCTGAAAAACGATGCCGCCGCGGGGCCAGCGAGTGCGGCGCCAGTTGCTGCGGCGATGGATGTTCAGCGCGCGGCTGCGCCGACGAGCGGCATGGGCGATCGCGTGTTGCAGACGATTTCCTCCCTATATCCACACAACACTGTTTCCTTCCCCGCGCTCGACCATGACATAGCCCTTTCGAAGGGCGCTCTACCGGGACCGGCGCAGAAGCTTCCCGTTCCAGGTGAGGCGGGAACCGGAATCTCGGGCATTCCCCAACAAGGGCAAGACTTCGAAACGATGATGGCTGGTCTTCGGGATGTTTACAACGGCGTCACCCAGGTGGCGCTTATCTCCAAAGGCGTCAGCGGCGTCACATCATCCGTGAATAAACTTTTGAAGGAAGGCTGAACCGCGCGCATGATTGGCTTGGCCGAGGGCGAAATCATGCGTGGCCTGTCAGGGTGGCGGTCGGTTAGACTTGTCATGCTGCCAGTTCTCGTCGCCCTCACTGCTTGCAAAGCCGACCTCTACACGCAATTGCAAGAGCGTGAGGCAAATGAAATGCTCGCACTTCTTGAAGACAACGGGGTCGCCGCGATCCGGGTGGTCGCCAAGGATGGAACCAGCACGATCCAGGTTGACGAAAAGCTGCTCGCCTTCTCAATCAACCTTCTGAACGCCAAGGGGCTGCCGCGCCAATCCTTCAAGAACCTCGGTGAGATATTCCAAGGATCAGGCCTGATTGCCTCGCCGACCGAAGAGCGTGCCCGTTACGTGTATGCCCTGAGCGAAGAGTTGTCGCGGACGATCAGCGATATCGATGGCGTTTTTTCTGTACGTGTTCACGTCGTGCTGCCGCATAACGACCTTGTGCGAGCCGGTGCCACGCCATCCTCGGCCTCGGTGTTTATCAGGCACGACGCAAAAACAAATGTCGCGGCTCTGCTGCCAAAGATAAAGATGCTTGTAGCCGACAGCATCGAAGGCCTGTCCTACGATAAGGTGGAAGTGGTTTTGGTGCCGGTAGAACGGTCCGCACACGAGCAACGGCCCGATCCGACTGCTGTTTTGCCACAAGCATCACTACCTCTTCCTGCGCCACTTCTGGCGACCGTAACAGGTTTTGCCGCAGCCGTATTCGGCGTGGCCTGTTATCTCTTGATCGGCGTTGTTACGCGTCGGCGCAAGCAATCAACCGGCGTTTCCAAGGTCGAGGGGCGCCGGGATGCTTCTGCTGTCGAGGCCATTCGCAAAAGAATGCCTGCAATTGGACGTGGGTGACATCTCATTGCCAATGCCTATACAGACCGCCCGACCTGATGGTCCGCACTTTCCGGGCGCGAGCGAGCTTGCGGCTTCGGCCCATCCAACCCGTCTTGCGGCGCGTCTTGATCCAGCGTTATCGGCCGAAACGTTAGTGAAGTTGCAGAAGTGTTCCAGACTGCATCCAAGGCTGGCAGAATTGCTGGGCAACGATGACGTGGATCTGAACCACATCGGCTGCAGGCCGGACCTTCTACGCGGGCATGATCCATATCGAGCGGCCCTTCTTGCTGGTAGTATCTGGCATGCCCGTTCGCTGGTCGCGTTTGTCTCTCAGCCTGAGCTTGCCATCCTTGTTAAACGCATCGGCGTGGATGCACACGCATTCGGAATCCGACACCTGCTGCATGCTGTTGACAAAAGACTGATCTCGGACCCAGAAAAACTCGCTCAGCAAATCGAATACGATGGACACGCATGTCTTGGGGCTTGGCTCCAGGACAGTTCAGCTACCGAGCGTAACCGCGTGCTTCTTCGATTGCCCGAGGGGACTGCCGCGGAGACTCCTGCACCTGAGCATTGGACCGCCGCCGGCCAATTGCTTTCACTTGTAGTAGCTCATTTTGAGACAGAGACCCCGGTGAAATGACAGTCGAACTTTCCGAGGGGCCAATAGCGCCGCAGATGCGTCCAGTCGGACCACTGATACCCGCGAGCGAGCTCGAAACCTGGCACAGCGCCGCGCAAGCCCTTGCCGCGGCAGAACGGCATCGGCAGCGCGTTCGAAACTGGGCACGCGCGGTTTACCAGCGGGCGTGGGCGCGCGGCCACATGGAGGGCTCGAATGCAGGCACCGAGGAGATGGCAGGGTTGATTGCGGAGACAATCTCCGAAATCGCGCGACGAAAGGCGGCTCTGGAGCAGGAATTGCCGCAGCTCGTGATGGAAATATTGAGCGATCTTATCGGCGCTTTCGATCCGGGCGAGCTATTGGTGAGGGCTGTTCGTCACGCCATAGAGTGTCAATACAGCGGCGCCGACGTTTGCCTTCATGTTTCTCCCATGCAAGTCGACATGCTTGCACGAGAGTTTGCTCGATGCGACGGCCAGGATGGTCGACCAAGGGTGCGGATCGAGCCCGACCCGACATTGTCGCCGCAACGCTGCGTGCTGTGGAGCGAGTACGGCAATGTTGACCTTGGACTTGACGCCCAGATGCGCGCGCTGCGCCTTGGTTTCGGGACGCTCTGTGAGAAAGGCGAGCTATGAGAAAGCCCGTCCCAGAACATAACGCTGACGCCGACACTCGAGCTCTCGTTCCAGCAATCTCGTCTTTGAGGGCTGCGGCCAAGCGAATTGACACGCGTGCGGTGCGCGGTCGGATCACGCGGGCTATCGGCACACTGGTTCATGCCGTCTTGCCAGACACTCGTATTGGGGAACTTTGCCTCCTAGAGGACCCGCGAACCGGGCTGTCGCTCGAGGCCGAGGTGATCGGCCTGTCGGGTGATGGTGTATTGCTGACACCGATCGGGGACTTGGTGGGCCTATCCAGCCGCGCAGAGGTCGTGGCCACTGGCCGAATGCGTGAGGTGCCCGTCGGCGGCGATTTGCTCGGTCGCGTGATCGACAGTCGTTGCCGCCCATTGGACGGCAAAGGCGAAATCAAGACCGTCGAAACTCGGCCCCTGCATGGCAGAGCCCCCAATCCGATGACGAGGCGCATGATTGAGCGGCCATTCCCGCTTGGGGTCCGTGTCCTCGATGGTCTGCTGACGTGCGGCGAGGGCCAGCGGATCGGGATTTATGGCGAGCCAGGTGGTGGCAAGTCGACGCTGTTGTCACAGATCGTAAAGGGTGCCGCCGCTGACGTCGTCATAGTGGCGCTCATAGGCGAACGTGGACGGGAAGTTCGTGAATTCATCGAAAGGAATCTTGGTGAAGAGGGCCTTCTCCGTACAGTCGTCGTGGTTGAAACATCCGACCGCTCGGCGGTAGAGCGCGCGCAATGCGCTCCAATGGCGACTGCGCTCGCGGAATATTTCCGCGATCAAGGCCTACGCGTTGCTCTCATGCTGGATTCGCTGACGCGCTTCTGCCGCGCTATGCGCGAAATAGGCCTTGCTGCGGGTGAGCCGCCGACGCGACGGGGCTTTCCTCCTTCCGTTTTTGGCATGCTGCCAGGCCTGCTCGAGCGCGCCGGCATGGGTGAGCGGGGCTCAATCACGGCCTTCTATACGGTGCTTGTAGAGGGTGATGGCACGGGTGATCCAATCGCCGAGGAATCGCGTGGTATTCTCGATGGCCATGTCATCCTCTCACGCGCTATTGCGGCGCGATCGCATTTCCCCGCTATTGATGTGCTGCAGAGTCGCAGCCGCGTCATGGATGCAGTCGTTTCGGGGACACATCGCAAGGCAGCATCCATTTTCCGCGAGCTCCTGTCGCGCTATGCCGAGACCGAGTTCTTGATCAATGTTGGCGAATACAAGCCAGGTGGAGATCCCCTGACTGACCGGGCTGTCGCGTCAATCGACGAACTGAGGGAGTTTCTGCGCCAGAGCGAAGATGACGCGTCAGATTTCGAGGAGACGGTCGCATGGATGTCGCGTCTGACCGCGTAAACTGGATTCAGTCTTCGAGGTTACGGCTTCTGAAGGAAATGCAAGAGCGTCGTGCCCTTGGCGAGCTGTCCAAGAAGGAAGCCCAGCGCGATGTGGCCGCCTCAGCCGTACAAAATGCCTCTAGGGAGCTTGCAATGATACAGCAACATTGTTCAAGAAAAGAAGCAGCGCTCTATCAGCATCTGATGTCACTCGACAACTTGTCTAGCGCAGCGCTCGACCGTCACCGCCTTCACACTGAACAGCTTGCCGCTGAGATCAATTCCAGACGGCAGATGCTTGATGATACCCAAATCGCTCAAGAGGAGGCTGAGATGGCGGCGTCCAGGACGAGGGAGCTATGGGTCATATGTTCGGCGGCAAGGGACAAATGGCAACAAATCGAGGACGACGTGCGGCGCGCCGTCGAGACTCATTCGGAGGCCGCAGCCGAGATCGAGGCCGACGATGAGATACTGCTGAAATATGCGAGGGGGTCGCTTGCCTAAATGCCGCGCAACCGGATCCGACGGTCGCAAGAGGTCGTCCGAATGACACGACCGTGCAGTCTTTGATAGGCGCTGCGGTCACACCCGCCATGTTCGAACCAGTTCTGAAACTGTCCCACACGGTTGTCTCGTGGCTCAATGATACAGCAGCGCCGCGCACGCCGTTTCAAAGCCGGATCAACGAGGTGCCGCTATCGGTGCGAACGGCAGGGCTTGTCTGGCAGCAGGAACCTGCTGCCATTCCGATGCTTGACTGCGTCTGGAGAGTGGGAGCCGAAACGGTCATCTTGTCACTGTCGCGCCCGCTCGTAGAGGAGTTCATCACGACAGTGCAGAACGGCTTGGCCTTCCCTTCCGAGCCAACTGCTTCGCTAATTCTCGAACTCGCTCTGGAGCCGCTTGTCACTCGACTGGAGGAGACGACGCGTCTGAACGTGCAACTCGTGCGGGTATGCGAAGCCACGATGCTGGCTCCTCATCTTGAACTCGACATCATTTTCGGCGCGGTCAAGGGCAAGGGCCGTCTATTCCTGTTCACGCCACTTGACGGCTTAGTACCGCCTGCGTTTCGCGCGCTAGGCGAACTGCTTGCCCAGTTGCCGCGGCAGCTGGGCGGGCTGCCTCCAGAGCTCCCGCTCATTGTTGCAGGAGAGGTCGGCACGCTTCGCCTTCCTGCGGCGCTTCTTCGAAGCGCATGTGTCGGTGATGCATTGTTGCCCGATATTGCGCCGTTCGGCCGCGGCCAGATCACCCTAGCTGTCGGCCAGTTGTGCGCCGAGGCGGATCTTGACGGCGATGAATTAATCTTGCGGGGGCCTTTCCGCCCGCGACCGTGTCCTTTGGAGAGTGCGCATATGACACAACCCGGATCGCAACTGGAGCTTACTAAGGATCTCGACGATGTCGAGATCGTGCTTGTCTTTGAATGCGGCCGCTGGCCTATTTCTCTTGGGGAATTAAGAAGTGCCGGCGAAGGGCATATTTTTGAACTTGGATGGCCGATCGACGGCCCGGTCGACATAGTGGCCAATGGTCAGCGTATCGGGCGTGGCGACATTGTCCGCATCGGAGAAGAGCTGGGCATCAGGCTGCGTGGCGGGTTTGCATGCAATGAGTGAAGCTCAGCCGACAATCCTGGCGCTTCTTGCGGTTACCGCCGGACTCGGTCTGCTGGTTTTAGCAGTTGCCACGACAACGGCCTTTGTAAAGGTATCAATTGTTCTTTTCCTCGTCCGCAATGCGCTCGGGACCCAGACCATACCACCCAATGTGGTGCTGTACGCCGCGGCGATGATCCTCACTATGTTCGTTAGTGCGCCCGTTGCTGAGCAGACCTATGACCGCATGTCGGATCCCAAGCTCCACTATCAGACATTCGACGACTGGGTAAGCGCCGCTAAAGCCGGAAGTGAGCCCTTGCGCGAGCATCTCAAGAAATTCACAAATGAAGAGCAGCGGCGATTTTTCCTATCTTCGACAGAAAAGGTCTGGCCAGAGGAAATGCACGCTGCAGCCACGCCTGATGACTTTGCAATACTTGTACCATCTTTCTTGCTATCGGAATTGAAGCGTGGATTTGAGATAGGGTTTCTACTTTATCTGCCTTTTATTGTTATAGATCTGATAGTTACAACTATCTTGATGGCGATGGGCATGTCGATGGTCTCACCAACTGTTATATCTGTCCCGTTCAAGATCTTCTTGTTTGTTGCCATTGATGGTTGGTCAAAATTGATGCATGGGCTTGTGCTGAGTTATACGTTACCGGGAGGCTGATCATCACTGAATCCAGCATCATTACTCTTATGAGCCAATCACTGGTGGTTTTCATGATCTGGATTCTACCGCCGCTCATTGCATCAGTGGTTGTCGGCCTCGTCATCGGCATCCTCCAGGCGGCGACGCAGATCCAGGATGAAAGCTTGCCGCTCACCGTGAAGCTTCTGGTCGTTGTCGCGGTGATTGGGCTGTTTGCTCCTGTGCTAAGCGCCCCGCTCATAGAGCTAGCCGATCAGATCTTCACCGAGTTTCCCGCAATGACACTTAGCTACTAGTCCGCCCCATGGACGCGCCATCGGCCGATATTCAAATTCTGATCCAGACGGCTCTCGAACTCGTCGTTGCGGCAGGTCTTGGGGCAGCCCGCGCGATGGGCATCATGCTGATCTTTCCCGTATTCACACGCTCGCAGATCAGTGGGCTGATCCGGGGCTGTTTGGCTGTTGGCTTCGCACTACCATGCCTGGCACATGTCAGTGGCGGATTGCCGGCGCTGGATCCTGATACACGCCTGATCCAGCTAACCCTGCTCGGATTCAAGGAAGTTTTTGTCGGTGTACTCCTTGGCACTTTTCTTGGCATTCCGCTTTGGGGCCTTCAGGCTGCCGGGGAGCTTATCGACAACCAACGCGGCATCAGCAGCCCGACCGCTTCGGCCGATCCCGCGACGAACAGTCAGGCTTCCGCGATGGGCGTTTTTCTGGGGATCACTGCGATTGCCATATTCGTCGGATCAGGAGGCCTGGAAACTTTGATCAGTGTCCTGTACCGCAGCTACTTGATCTGGCCGGTGTATCAGTTTCACCCGACACTGAGCGGGCCAGGAGCAATGGAGTTGTTGGGGCTTCTCGACAGCATAATGCGCACGGCATTATTGGTATCGGGGCCTGTCGTGTTCTTCCTGATACTGATTGATATATCGATGATGCTGCTGCGTCGCTTTGCCCCGCAATTTAAGGCGAGCCAACTGTCTCCGGCAATCAAGAACATTGTCTTTCCAGTTCTCATGGTCACCTACGCTGCCTATCTGGTGGAGAGCATGAAACTGGAGGTCACACGTGCCAACGGCGTGCTGGAGTGGTTCGACAAATTGCTGCCATGAGCGACACAAGTGAAGAGAAGACACACGCCGCCAGCCCGAAGAAGTTAAGTGAAGCGCGCAAAAAAGGACAGCTGCCACGTAGCTCCGATTTCGTCCGCGCGGTCGGGACTTGCGCTGGGCTCGGCTACCTTTGGCTAAGAGGCAGCGTGATCGAGGACAAATGCCGGGAAGCGCTCCTATTAGCCACCAAGTTGCAGAGCCTACCTTTCGATACCGCGGTGCCGCAGGCATTGGTTGTGCTCGTCCAACTCACCGTCGCGGCTGTTGGCCCGCTGCTTGGAACCCTCGTCGCCGCGGTGATTTTGGCCAGCCTGCTAGCCAATGGTGGATTTGTCTTCTCTCTGGAGCCGATGAAGCTCAGCTTTAAGAAAATTGACCCCTTTGAAGGGCTGAAGCGCTTGGGGTCTGCTCGTTCCATGGTCGAAGTCTGCAAGACCATGTTCAAGGTATTGGTTCTCAGCGCAACCTTTTCCATTGTCCTTCTCGGGATGTGGAAGACAATGGTCCCTCTGCCGATCTGCGGCATGGGCTGTGTTGGCCTCATCTTTATGGAGACAAAATTGCTGATGGGAATTGGCGCCGGCGCACTGCTGGTCGGCGGACTGATCGATCTCCTGCTCCAGCGCGCGTTGTATCTGCGCGAAATGCGCATGACCAATACCGAAGTGACGCGCGAGTCGAAGGATCAGCAAGGAGCGCCAGAGTTGAAAGGTGAACAGCGTCGCATCCGCGAGGAGGCGGCCGACGAGCCTGCGCTTGGCGTGCATCGCGCCACGCTGGTCTTAACAGGAAGGGCGGTCCTGATCGGTCTGCGTTACGTTCGCGGTGAAACCGGGGTGCCGTTCTTAGTTTGCCGTGCCGAAGGTGAGCGCGTTTCACATGTGTTGAGCGAGGCGCGGGCACTACGCCTGACGATCGTCCATGACCATGTCTTAGCGCGTCAGCTGATAGGCACTACAAAACTCGGCCACGCGGTTCCTATGCAATATTTCCAGCCTGTCGCGAAAGCATTCTTTGCCGCAGGCTTGGCCTAGTCATTGGAAGTCCACGACTGCCAGTTCAAAACTGACCTGGCTCCATGCTAGTGGCAAATGTCGGCTGGCCATCCGTGCCCCAGTGTCTCTGTCAGGCCAACCGCGCAACCGCGGGCCTGGGGCAATCACTCCCCTCGGATCTGCCACCCAGCAACTACGGCAAGTCCTCCGGGCATGACCTTGCAGCCTCTGCTGGCCGGTGCGTGGCGCAGTCCGAGGTTTTGAGGCCGGCAGTGCGGATTTGATTGGTGCAGCCGTTGGAATGCCCTCGTCAGCTAGTCGTCAACTAAGCGCCCTATGTTGAACAGCCGTGCTAACTTGAGCTCGGTTGCGAAACATAGGAGTACGAATCGTCATGTATGGTCGAATTGGTGGCTCATCCGATAGTTACCGCGCGCATAATGCCGGCGAGCAATCGGATGCAGGAAGCGAAGGGTTCGCGGACACATTTGCCCGAATGCACTTATCCGGATCGGAAGGTAGCGGCGCCTCATCATCGGCGGCTCCCCAAGCATACTCCCTCAATTCCCGACCTCCTGTGGTGGAGATCAACAGGACTTCCTTCAGGAGACAGGTGAGGCAATTTCATGGTGATGAAATCACGCACATCGCCGACAATCCTCAAGAGTATTCAGAGTTCGTATCGTCACGAGCCAGGCGCACCGCGGACGTTGCTCAGCAATATGGCATCCGTCGAGATACGGAGCACGCGCGATATTTCAGTTACCAATTGGGAGACCGGAGTGCCGGACTGCTGAGAATGGAAGGCGGATTCAGCATGAACGAGTTCGAATCGGAAAGTTGGCGGGAACAATTTCCTGGTCGAACTGAGGTCACTTCCATAGTGGATCTTCAAGTCGCCCATCCGCTCGTCGAAAATGCGGGCGATATTCTGCTGGAGCATCAACTTCGGATAGACGGCGACCGACCGTTGCTGAATTGGCGTGCGGCTAATCCGGAAGCACAAGCGCGCGCGCAGACGATGGGGTTTGTTGAAGTGGATCATGGCGACCTGGTGCTTGACCCTACGCAGCATCCCGACAAATGGACGAAGAACAGTGCCGGTGAGTGGCAGCGTGCAGGCAAACCTCCACTCTATCTCCACAAAACCGAGGACAGCGACAGCAGCGATAGCGGGTCCGACGACGATTTCATGTGATTTGTCGACCCGCCGCCGAGCCTTGCAACTGGTGACGGTTGCAAGGCTGTTGGCAGTGAATGCTAATTGTCCGGCGACAGCCCCGCCTTAGCGCCAGCGCCGCCGAGCAATCCAGCCCATCTCCCAGACAATAAACTGCGGATGCGCATCGTGGGTGCTTGCGAGCGGATTGTATTCGGGCCGGAACTCCGCCTCTTGGATACGAGCTCTCCCGAATCCAATTTTCTCCACCACACCGTTGGGTCGTTGCGATGCGCCGATCCCGATCGGATCGGCTATGCCTGCTCCGCGCTCGCAGGAAGACCTTCCGCCTCGATCTTGGCGGCGCGATCTCGGCGATAAGTTGGATGGGAGGCAAGATACGCCGCCACGTCAACAGCCGGTAACGCGACATCGCAAATCGGCCCTGACGGTAGCCGATCGACTCCAATCGCCGGACCGCAACTCGCGCAGCGGCATTCGCGGTTTGGCCAGGAGAAATGCTCGCTGACTCACAGCGTGGCCGGCCGCATTCTGAGTGCCCTGTCATGCAGCCTGCGCCGACGGGAGCTCGGCACGCGAATGGCGTGGTTGGCGGCCAAGCCCTGAGGTCAACAAGGACTTACAGAAAGCGGGGGTGAGTTTGCCGCGATGAATTATGACCTTCTCGCGACCGGACCTAGCATCGGCTTCCTCTCGCTCTCGATTGTAGCCGCGCTGTTCGTTGGATTTAACGTGGCAAGCGGTGAATTCGGAATCAGCCAGCCCTTCTAAGTTTCTGGCCAAGACGGGGCGACTCGTGTGGATGTGCACCCACATCGGGCTCGGCATCGCACCATTGACCAGCATCTTGGGCTGCAGCTTCATCTCAAACAGCTTTCCTGGCTCGCCACGTAGCGCGACCGGTGCCTCCGGCGGCATCAATTCGTCGGCATTGCACAAATGTTCCAGGTATTTTTGCGCCGGAAATGCGTAGGTCTTCATGCAATCAGTCGTAATGCCGGCTTTTCCTTCATTCAATGCGTTGGCCTGTCCCAGCACCATGTTCAGCAACCCTTTGAGCTGGTCTGTGCGTTCGTGCACTTTGGGTAGCTGGGTGGAGGTGAGTAGCAGGCGTACATTACGCCCCTGCAACCCGGCGAGACAGGTTTGCATCTCAATGGCCTGGGCTCGCAGGTACTGGGCCACATCGTCCACGACCTTACCGGCCTCCTCAGGCTTCATCTGGCGCACTTGGGAGACGACGCTTTGCTGACCGGCCAGATCGAACTGCAAAAGTTCGTCCAATCGTTTGAGCCGCTCCGTCAATACCTCCATTGACAACGCGGCGCCCCCGATTGTCGAGCCTGCCCCCGACGAACTCGCAGTCACCTCTTGCGCTCTCACCTGTGTACTCGCAACTTGATCCGAGCGCGCGAGAACCTTGGCTGCTGGCACTGTGCCGGCGTTCGAAGCGACTGGTGTTGATGGCTGCCCGGCGGCAGAAGTCCCGGCGCGAGCTGCCGACTTATGCTTTGACTTCCCTTTCCTTCGCGCTGTAGTGCCTTCTGACACTGCAGCCGTACCAGCAGTGTCAGCCGGTATCGCAGCGCCTGCCCTGGCCGGCATCGCAGCGCCCGCCTGGGTCTGTGGCGCCATGATGGCTGACGGCGGAGACTGCAGGTTCAACAAGTGCATGGCATCGTGCGCAG
Organism: Mesorhizobium sp. M7A.F.Ca.MR.148.00.0.0; assembly: GCF_003997735.1. Lineage (NCBI taxonomy): Bacteria > Pseudomonadati > Pseudomonadota > Alphaproteobacteria > Hyphomicrobiales > Phyllobacteriaceae > Mesorhizobium > Mesorhizobium sp. M7A.F.Ca.MR.148.00.0.0. Next base: position 18,466 of record NZ_RZTB01000071.1, read on the forward strand.
TGATCCATGCATCGTCCACGATCCGTTCGAACAGTTTCAATGGGAGGCCGGCATCTGGGTAGGTATGGCTTAGCTTGGTATGCACCTCGTGCAACGCCAATCCAAAATCCGAAAGCCGCTCCATGATTTTTTCTACAACCGCGCAATCATGAGCGTTGAGTGTTTTGCCATCCATTATGCCCTTCGCCAAAGAGAGGGCGCGAAGAGCTTCTTGAGCGGCGCTTGCCATCAGCTGCACCACTCCATTTCGACCGACGAGGAGTTCCTTCAAATCTGGCTCGAACCTGCTCGCCCGCAGTTCAATCTTGGCCCGCGCAAGACCGATCCGCTCACGGACCAGCCAGATCCTGACACTCAGTACCGAGCCGGCACGCAGCCGCAGTGCGCACCGCTCGGCTTCCCGCATCACGGGCGTTCCACTGGATAGGCTAGCGGTGGCAGCGCAGGCGGATCGCTGCCGTTCGGAGCGCCATGCCTTTTTTTCCCACCACTTAATTGCCGCCGTATGGTGGTTCTCCACATTTAAAATCAACAGCTCCTGCCGGTCCGCCTGGGAGTAGGAGTAGAGTCTATCGACCATACCTGCCGCTATCTTGGTCTTTTCGTCCAATTTCGTGATCGTCGACAGGCCAAGTTGGTCTACTTCATTCGCGGCGTCGCACACGATCTGGCAACATCTACGCACCTTGTCGTCTGGCATAATTGTCTGCGCCTCAGCCGCAGGCAGGCTAGCGCGGTACTCCAGAATTGCTGAGGCTGCACCGACGACCCGACTGATCAGCTCCACCGCCTCCTCGGGAACGTCGGTTTTCCTGGCCGCAGCCTCGCAATCAGTCAGTTGTTGAACAAGACTGTTCATTCTGAGCTGTGTCGGACTGATATCTTCATTTGACGATGAGCTGGTGCCTTCCACCTGCGCGGTTGATAGTTGGCTACCGACCGGCGCCATGGCTTCGCCCTCAGACATGGAGGGAGAACCGCGCCGCCTTGCGGCTGCGCCACGTGGCGCTACGGTTCCGCGTGGTGGCGCAGCGGCTCCACGTGGCGGTGTGTTCAGGATTTGATCTTCGCCAATCGAGGCGCCTGGCAGACTTTCGCGGGCATCGCCTGGACCGCGCGCAACTGGAAGGGAGGAGGGCCTATCGGCGTCCCCAGAGCGCATCTGCTCCACAACGGAATCGAATGACTGTCCACCTTCTCCCGCAGCAAGACTTGATTGCGAAAGGGAACTGCTCGCCCGCCCCGCGCGGCTGGCTCCAGTTTCAGCCTGCGATTTCCGTGGTCGGCCAATGCCCTTCATATTGCGTCTCCGTAGTAGGCGAGAATGTGCTGCTATTGTGCTGGCGGCTGACGAGACCAGCGGCATCTTTCGGTTAACGTCACGGTCAGCCAGACCCGCGACGGCGTAATGTTCCCGCCAAAGTGCTTCTCAGTAGCAGGCCAAGATTGGCCCGAGCTCACAGGACTTTCGCAACGTTGCCATCGATGTCCTGAGATTATCAGCGCTTCAGTCCGCCGATTTCCAGGAACAGCGAATGAAATCAGACCAACTCGGCCAGCTCCCCTTCCTAGACACGTGCCTGACGATTTTATTGATGCGTCACTCCTCTCGTTCGCCACCGACAAAGTCACACATTTGCTTCAGAGAAGCGTGTGCGTTGCGTATCGCGCGGGAAACCATTTCGATCTATAGTTACAAAAAGTGTCGAGACGGGACCTTTGGATCCGAAGGTCAGGCACGGCCGGCCTAGATAGACCGCTTGGCTGACGATTAGCTGACGATGGGAGTTCTCACGAACAGGGCAAGAAAATCCGACCGCTTCAAGCTTTCGATATGGTGAGAAGAGGATCCGCACCGGCCTCCCAAAGCCGGCAGACCATCCCATGTTCGTACGGTCGCCGACCTTCTCGAGGCCAATGAGCTCACCGCGCCGGGCCGTGATGTGCAGGCGAGAGAATGGTGATGCAAAGACCGAGTTCCTGCTCGTTGCGTGCGCCCGTGGAGCCAGCAAGAATACGGTCATTGCGGTCATGCAGCACGTGGACCGTGCCTCCTGTTCGACACCACAGCATCGAGATGCAAACCAGCTGCTGCGGCTGCCATTCGGTCGCGGCATGCGTGGACGGCGGGATTGGCCGAACAGCCGAGATCGTGGTCGACTGTTCGATGCGAGAGCAACATCCTGCAGAGCATACGGTTTTTGCGCTGGCCGGTTTTTGTCAAAAGCCGTCAGGTTCTCGAAAGCTCCCGCCCTTAGCTTGATCGAGGTTAACCTTTAACACGTCGCCGCCAATGGCAAATGCCGGAGTACCTGATGATAGCAGCAATTGGGAGTGGAGTTGGCAACCTCGGGACGTCCTTGATCCGAAAGGGCCATGGGGATTCGAAATCCGAGCATTCTGGTGATGGCAAGCCGGCTGATGGCAATGATGGCAAGCCAGCTGGTGGGAATGATGGCAAGGCAGCTGGCGGGAACGATCGGGCGGATAACCGGACCGTTTCAAATGATCAACTTCAAGACAACTCACAGTCTGCAGCACAAAGTGAAGCCTTCCAAAGTATCCTGCGATCGTTCGCGTTCCAATTCGCGAACGATGCGATGGCTGAGGCCGATGAAGCTTTGGATGACACAGAAGATGCCTGACGCGGGAAAATCCGGCGTGAGGTCATACAGGCCGTTATTGACGGCACAACTCCAACAGAAAAAGGAATGATCATGGCTGCAGTTGATAATAATAAAAAATCAGGCAATACCAATACCAGTAGCGCCGGCAATACCGATAAAACTAACAGTGGCACTCCCGGCAATACAAGCGGAGCTGATGCTACTGCTTTTCAGGCGCAAGTGCAGGAACTAACCAATGTTAGCTTGGAGGCGACGAAAAGGAGTGTCCAGTTGCGCACTCTAACGACCAATCTCCAGACCATCAAGAAGGCCGCCGACGAACGCGTTTCGTAATGTCGGAAGCGGGTTTTAGACTGCCCCTTAGCGCGTCTCCTTATTGACGCGACGTAGTCCCGAAATGAGCCGCATGGCAATTGCCATGCGGCTTCTATCCTGTTTGAGAGATGCTCTGTGGATGACGCCGTTTCCCTCCGTTTCGAAGTGCGTTCGGGGCACTATTGCGGTCTGACCGGCAAGACGGATCTTCAAAAGTGTTTAATCGGCAGCGGCTTCGATGCCGATTTGGTCTTTGTCGAGCAGGGACTGGCACCGCATCACCTTCGTGTAACTCTTCTTGGCAAGTCGATCGAACTGGAGGCGCTTGCACCCGGACTCAGTATCGAGGGCAACCGGAATATCGCCGCAGGCCAGTCCGTTGTTGTGCCCCTTCCTGTCGTCCTGCTCGTAGGCGAGATGTCCATTGCTTTGTCCGTGCAGGATGCAGAGCCGCCTGGTTCGACCGGCATACCGCGCCTACCGATCGGTGTGCTCGCCATGGTCATAATCAGCTCACTCGGGATCGGCGCGCTTTCAGGCACGATCTCCTATCTTGGCAATGCAAGTGGATCGAGCCCCAATTCACTTCGGGCTGAAGTCGCGTCCAGAACGATCAGTCACCGCGCTGACAATGAACTTACGGAGGCAGCGGCCCAAGAGCTGCAGGAGGAAGTCGATCGAGCGGGTCTTCTCGACGTCAAGATTGGGTCGGCAAAGGGTGTTGTGACCGCCGAAGGCACCGTCACGTCTGAATCGGTCATCAGCTGGCAGAAGCTTCAGCAATCGTTCGATCGTCGCACCAAGGGTACTCTAACACTGGTGAACGGAGTGCTCATCAAAGAGGAGAAGGCGCCATCCGCAATCGCGGTCGAAGCTGTGTGGCATGGGGTCCAACCATATATTGTCATCGACAGCGAGAAGTATTTTGTCGGCGCCATTTTGGCTGATGGATGGGTGGTCGAACGTATTGAGGACAGCCGTGTGCTGCTGAGCAGGAATGGCCGCATTGCTGCTCTCCAATATTGAAAGCTCGCAGGCCCCATCAAGCAGCACTCTATGGCCAGCCAAACATCCTGTCGCGCTCGGTGCTGACAAGCTGGCTGCGTTGGAAACATTTGCTGCCCAGCCATTTCGCGCCTGCTTGTGGCTCTCATGCAGGGTCACGCGCTGGCCAAGGCTGAGGCGCCTTCGGAGTTCGAAAGCCACGTTTCATGGCGTAACAGCAGAGTAAGTCTCAACGATTGCAAAGGTGTCTCGATGGCCAACGTCCTGCGTGACTTCATCAAGCGTGCGCCGGCCAGCCCGGATTTAATGGTTGCGTTGATGCTGCTTCTGGCTGTCGCGATGATGGTCATGCCTATCCCGGTCGTGGTGGTCGACGCCCTGATAGGATTCAATATGGGGTTGGCCATACTGCTGATGATGGTTGCCCTGTATGTCAGTACTCCACTTGATTTTTCCTCTTTGCCCGGCGTTATTTTGATTTCCACTGTATTCCGTCTCGCGCTCACGGTCGCAACGACGCGACTGATTCTGGCCGAGGGGGAGGCCGGCAGCATTATTCATACTTTTGGCGATTTCGTCATTTCAGGCCATATCGTGGTGGGTTTCGTCATATTTCTGGTCGTCACCATGGTGCAATTCATGGTCCTCGCGAAGGGTGCCGAACGGGTGGCAGAAGTGGCGGCGCGTTTCACGCTGGATGCTCTGCCGGGCAAGCAAATGGCGGTCGACGCAGAGCTACGCAACGGCCACATCGATGCCAACGAATCCCGCCGGCGGCGCGCCGAATTTGAGAAGGAAAGCCAACTCTATGGCGCGATGGACGGCGCGATGAAATTTGTGAAGGGCGATTCCATCGCCGGGCTGGTGGTTATCTGCATCAACATGCTGGGTGGAATTTCGATCGGCCTGCTCTCCAAGGGCATGTCCTTCGGCGAGGTACTGCATCACTACACTCTGCTGACGATAGGCGATGCATTGATATCGCAGATTCCGGCCCTTCTGCTCTCCATTACTGCGGCGACCATCGTCACCCGTGTGACTGGGACGGCGAGGATCAACCTCGGTACAGAAATGGTCAGTCAGCTCACGGCCAGCACTCGAGCCTTGCGACTGGCGGCCGGCGTCCTGGTTGTAATGGGGTTCGTTCCTGGGTTTCCCCTCCCCGTCTTTCTGATGCTGGCCGCAGTGTTCGCTGCGGTAAGCATTGTCAAGGCTGATGTGCTGGGCGCCGGCACTGCCGATGCGAAAGGTGGAACTGCAGCGGAGCCTAAGCAAGCCGCGCCTGCGAAGGAATTCCCGATCGCATTTTTTCTAGCGCCAGATCTTATGCAGGCGGTCGATCAAGCCGAATTGCAAAAACATATTGGGCGCGTTTCGCTCCTGGTCACAGCCGATCTGGGCATTATCGTTCCTCGCATCCCTGTCTTGGTTGACGAGCAGCTGCCTGCATCGCAATTCCGAATTGATGTCGAGGGCGTGCCAGTCGAACAGGACGCCTTAGATCCAAACCAGATGGCGCTCCGAGCCGATGTAGCGCACGTCGACTCGAGCGGTGTCCGCCTTAGACGTGAGCCGAAAACGGACAGACTCCCGGTTGAACATACCCCTGCAAAGGCCCTTACGGGCGCCGGCACGGAGCATAGGGCTCCCGGCGAACTCCTCGCCTTGCGCGTCCATGCAGCGTTGACCCGCTACGCACCGCGATTGGTGGGCATCCAAGAGACCCGACATTTTCTGGGCCGAATGGAGCAGGAATATTCTGAGCTTGTGAAAGAGGTGCTACGCACGACGCCGATTCCTCGGATTGCCGATGTTCTGCGCCGCCTCCTGGAGGAAGGTATCCCAATCCGCCACACCCGTCTCGTGTTGGAGGCATTGGCCGAATGGAGCGAGCGTGAGCAGAACGTTGCCCTGCTGACGGAATATGTCCGTTCTGGTTTGAAGCGACAGATCTGCCACCGCCATGCCAACACGGAGGGCATAGTGTCCGCCCTGGTCGTCGAGCGCGAGAGCGAGGATGTGATGCGTGGCGCGGTTCGAGATTCGGATGCAGGCCCCTATCTCGCACTGGAGGATCGGCAAAGCGAAGCGATGCTATCACAGATACGTCAGGTCCTTTCGAACGCAGAACCGGGTCAAACCCGCCCTATTCTGTTGACGTCGATGGATGTCCGACGTTTCGTCCGCGGCTTTCTGACGCGAAACGGGGTTGATCTCGCCGTGCTGTCTTATCAAGACCTCGCCTCCGACTTTACAATTCGCCCCGCAGGATCCGTCACACTCCCGCACGGATCGAACAGCGGATTGTTAGAGTAGTCCCACCTTTCCTAACTGAACGCCACGCGCCTCCCCGATAACTGAGAGATAACATGAATAGTAATACAGTTTCTCCATCGCCTATGTTTCTGCGCCGGAACTCACTTCTTTTTGCCGTACTCGCCATTCTGCCTTTGGGCGGTTGCGCCAGCTGGCAAAAGCCGGCTCTTTCCGTGCAGGAGACATCTTCCCCCGAGTTGCTCAGCGCCGATCAAATCGATCCGGCTATGCGCGAACGCATTTTGCGCGAAGTTGGTCAGGATGTTCAAGAGCGGGCTTTGCGGGATGAGGTGAAGCAGCACCCGGACAATGTTGATGCGGCGATACGACTTACAAATGCCTTGGTGGGCCAGAAGCGCCCGCACGAAGCGGTTGAGGTGCTCGACAGCGTCTTGGTTGCAGCCCCAGGAAACGTACGTGCATTGAATGCGAAGGGCGTGATTTTGGACATTGAGGGGCGGCATGACGCGGCACAGGCCCTGTATCGGCGAGCTCTCGAAAACGAGCCAGGCAATCGGATGGTGCAGCATAACTTCAATCTGTCGCTTGCCTTTAACGGCAAGTCCAAACAACCAAGGTTAGCACGATCGCAATAGGTGGGCACAGTGCATGCGCAGCCTGTTCCCCGGCTCGAACACGCGCTCGGCTCCCATCATAGATGGCCCCCTGAAGAGAGCCATATCTATGCAAAACAGTTGCTCCAGATCTGGCCGGCAGAGATCGGCAGGAGAGCCGGATGACATCACGCGGCCACCCGCAAGGCCACCCGCCTCGCTTCGTTGCCAGAGCGCCCTCTCCCTCGCCGGTCACCGTCTCGCAATGCGGCGACCTGGCTTAAGGCGGTCGACCGAGCGCCCGATGCAGTAGCCATGAATACGTAACGCAGCGATGGACCCGCCGGATCGTGTCGCGCTTGTGCTGGCCGTCCCTGCCATTACAGCACGGTGATTGTAGCTGGATCCTATTCTAGAGGCATCGATGGTGTGGATGCCTTCGATCCAAACAATCGATTTGTTGAATTCGTCCGCCTGAGGAAATTAGCTGCGGCGATCCGACTTCCGACGCCTGCAGGCGCAAAACCAACAGCGTGAGCGCTGCGGGTCCGGAGGCAGGCTGCAAAGTGCAATCACCAGCGCTGATAAGCGGCAAGTGAAGAATGTATCGCTCGGGCGACTCCTGTGTTGTGCACGGTTGCCCCGCGAGGTGAACTGTAGCAGCTTGGCAGCTCAGCGTTCACGAAAGGAGAAAAGATTTGGGGCCAAGCAAAGACCGGCTTTTTTGATTGTCTTGCTGTATCGCTATGGTGGGGCGGGCGCGACCGCTCCCATAATTCAATACGCTGCCTTTAGCGATGGACGATGACGGGATGCGTCGCCGAGACTTCAATGGTGGAGGAGCAGCGCACCCGTCGATCCATTTGCTTTCAGCGGCAACCGCCACTATGAAGCGACACTTCGCCCAACTGTGTTTCAAGCTGCCCGGAGAAGTTTATGACAGAAGAACCCCACAAGACCGACATCCTCATCGAGCTCACTGCCGATGTTGTATCAGCCTACGTCTCCAACAACCCCGTCCCGGCGGGGGAGCTTCCTGCCCTGATCGCCCAAGTGCACGGGGCTCTAAACGGCACGGCTGGACTCATACCGGCAGAAGAGCCTGTGCCTGTAAAAAAACCTGCTGTCCCGATCAAAAAGTCGATCGAACCGGACTACATCATTAGCCTTGAAGACGGCAAGAAATTCAAATCGCTAAAGCGCCATCTGGCGACGCACTATGGTCTGACCCCAGACGAATATCGCGCCAAATGGGGTCTGCCGTCGGATTATCCCATGGTGGCGCCGAATTACGCCGCTGCGCGCTCCGCCTTGGCCAAGACCATGGGACTCGGCCGCAAACCGAAAGAGCCGGAAGCCCCAGCCACGGCGCCGGCGAAACGGACCCGCAAGAAGGTCGCAGCCTAAATCCGTATCAACAGTCGTTCGGACGCGCAGCAGCCGTTGGCCCAATCTGCGCGGAATCAAAGGGCGGGGATGAGCCCCGCCTTTCCCGTCCAAGAGCCTCATTTCCAGAGTAATTCATGATGGCTCCAGCAATCCCTGCCGCGGCATTAACTTGCATGCTCCGGCCCGGGTTTCGAGCCGTCAATGCGTTCCGGCGATGACGAACCTTGCCAAGGCTTTCCCGGACCGTTAGCCAGCCTTGCTGAGGCTGCCTGCAGAGGACTTTCCCGTGCGGCGATCCTGTTCCACCTCGTAGTTGATCTTCTGGCCCTCATTAAGGGTCGACAGGCCCGCTCGTTCAACAGCGGAAATGTGGACAAAGACATCCTGACCGCCGTTGTCAGGCTGAATAAAACCAAAACCCTTCGTGCTGTTGAACCACTTCACCGTTCCAGTCGCCATATCCATTCCTTTGTAATAAGTCGCAACTTAGGCAGGCCATTCACGCCAGCCTGATTTGTACACGAGACTTTAGGCGCATCAAAATCGGAAAATTGCAAGGCCCACTCGATCGCCTGATCTCCAGCAGCAACTGCAACATATGCGAGGCGCGTGCCAGACGAGGCGTATGCCAGACGTTTCGTCGTGCGCTGTCGCTCGAACGTTGACAGAAACAATGACACACCTTGCAAACTCGGCACATCTTGTGGACGTGCTCGGGTCGCTTCTCGACTGCGATACCCGCTCCTGACCGGGTATCGTCGGCCAAAATGAGGGTTTTTGTCATGTGCCGCCAGACCGAAAGATCAGGCGCGCAGCGACCTGCACATTCAAACCGGAACCCGCGAACCTCGATTAGCTTCTGCCTGCTCCGAAGGGCGGTAGCCTGCTCTGAGGCGGGCCACTGTCGGGTTGAAAACCAACTGTCGGGTTCGGAACCCCAGATTGTCGGCAAGGTACGCGCCGCCCACTGGTTGGCCAAAGGGCACTGGCTCCTGATCCTGCCGCCATGCTCGCCCGATCTCAACCCGATCAAGACAGGTCTGCTCAAAACTCAAGGCGCGGCTGCGGAAGAAGGCGGCCAAAACTTTCGACGCTCTCTGCGGAACTCTCGGCGATATCTGCCAGCTGCTGGAGCCAAATCAAAAACCATTAATTGCGACAGGTGATTTTATGACATTCATTGCGAAGAGGCCAGAATGAACAGCGGAAGAGAGTAGCAGCTCTCTGGTCGCGGCGAGGTGGATCGTCGACACGATCGGCACCTGGCCCGTGCGGGGATCGCACCGCAGCCAGCACCAGAGCCAGACCTTGACCGCTTGCCTTGCTCAGGCGCCACAACAACGAGTGGCTGGAAGCAGATCCACGTGAACTCAGCGATATCGATCAGACGATGCTTACCCTCATGAAAGCCGATCCCGACGCTGTCCAGCGCCGCGAAATCCTGACCAGCATATGGCGCATCGGATGCCACCGCCTGCACACTCACCATCGACATGCCGGAACTCGGAACCAAAGGCCGCAAGCCTCGCCGGCCTCGGCAAAATGGAGCGGCCGCGCCTGGGCGGCCGGGCCAATGTTCGCCAGGCCCTCTACATGCCCGGCCCTTCGCCCTGCGCTTCAACCCCGACCTCAAGGCAAAATACCAGGCGCTAAAGGCGGCAGGCAAACCCGCAAAGGTCATCATCTTGTTGCGAAAGCTCCTCATCCTAGCAAACGCTCTCCTCAAGGCGCAGCGAAAATGGCCCCTAAAACCCTTGACCGAAACGGATACCTTAGCCTTTCAGGTGAGGCGGGCCGAGATAGACCAACCGCGGGTTTAACTTCGCGAGTTTAAGCTGATTATGCCGATGCAACTCTAGCGCCTGCGCGACCGTTTTAGCTTCCATCAACAAGGCGGCAGGGTGGGAGGAAGTACCCTCCCCTGCCGCGAACAAGCTTTGGACAAAGCCCCACCTTGTCCGTAATGTGATCGGGAGGCCGGGGCGCGGCGGTGCTCAGCGGATGTGACGCGCGAGATCTGCGACCCTACCCATCAGCACTTCCATCGGTCCTCGCTGGAAGACGCGCAGCCAAAGCACCGCAAAAGTGCTGATAACCACAACGAAGCCAAAGAGCGTGGACAGGCTCTCGTCTTTGAAAATGTTTATCTTCATAAGATAGGCTATTCCCGCAATGTGCAGCACATAGGCCGTCAAAGACATCGAGCCGACTGCGATTATTGGCCAGACCAGCTTTCGCAGACGCGGGAGCGCATCCACAGCGAGCATGCAAGCCGCCAAGATGATCATTGCGCAACCGGTGCTGCCCACGATCGAAAGCGTCGTTTCGCTATGAGGTGCGGCTATCCATGACGACTTGACTATAAATGACGACTTGGAAGGCTCAAAAGCGCCGTCAACGTCAGACCACCACAAGGAGGTTTCAGTCAAAGCGCGGGAACTCAGCGCGAGCAAGGATCCCCCATGGCCCAACACGGCCAGCGCGACCCCCGCCAGACCAAGGCGCCAATGCGCTGCTAGCGTATTAAGATTAAGGCGCGCGATGGCCATGCCAGCGATGAGGAAAGGAACCCAGGTCACCGCGGGATAGTAGCCGTTGACCATGAGGTTGAAGACCGGGTCGAGGAGGTTGGGGGCAACCGACAGAAGGGAGGAACGGACTTGCGGGAGAACTAATGCCGTAGCGGCAGCGATCAAGCCCAGCTGATATGCGCTGAGCCGATGGAGCGGCAATACCAACAAGAAGCAAATTCCGTAGTATTCTAGGATGACTTCGACCTGGGTACCGAGGCAGCCCAGGATTGAGCCAAGCGCGAGCAAAACAAGGGCACGAATTGCGACTCTGGCGATGGCCTGTCTACCGGCTATCCCCGACTTCGGCGCCTTGCGACCTGTAATCAGGAGGATTGAAAAACCGGCCAATACGGCAAACAGGGCCGACGGCCGCCCATGGGTTAGTTCCATCAGAAACCCGACTAGTCCTCCTTCGCCGGGGTCGGGACCGAGATGGGCGGCATACATCCCGAAGACAGCCAGGCCCCGAGCGAGGTCGATGCCGACCAGCCGATCTACTACCGACCCATTCCTAGCGTCGGCAACCGGTGCCTTCATTACCATGGTAGATTCCCTTGCTGGGTGTGTGGATCGCGGGAGCCGCGATAGGAGAGCCGGTCGGCTGCTGCCGTCGCCTCGTGAAAGGGTTCAAAACATCGCGCCATCTGGCGCATCGAGCCGGCGACAGAGCTGTTCAGCCATTAGCCTGGGGTAAGAACAACAGATCGGCTCACAAAGCCTGTGTCACGGACCTGAAAAGTGGTGTCGCGGAACCGTCGTTTTTTGCATGATGGCTAAGCCGAGAGATCCACTGCACCGACGAGAGACTCAGCGACGTTAGATATCCGATCAGTACGCCGCGGCTCCGCCGGTGACGATCACCCCGGGTGTCAAGGCCAGGGCGTAAACCTGCCATAATCTGTGGTAGTGCGCCCGCGACCAATCCGTTCGACAAAGCTCGGCGCATGGTCGAGCCAATCATATTCTTCCATGTGGCTGTTGCCTGAAAAACCGAAGACGCCGTTCGCTGGTCCAGCTGTTCCAGACCTCGGCCTGCGTCGGTCATTAGAACCGGCGCGCCTGTTTCCCAAATCAATTTGCTGATGCAGCCGCCGGGGGTCACATTGAGCAAAAGTGCCGAGGTCAGGACGGGTTTCATAGGGGCTCTTCGTTTGGCTTTGTTAACGACCCCTTTCTTGCAAGTTGTAGCTGACAGCAGCCTGAAAGCTCCCCAAATAATTCGCTGCCGCCGGTTCAGCCTATTGTCAGCTTCGACCAATAAGATGGGAGCCTTGCCCTCATACCGGAGCTCGGCAGCATGATGCGAATACTGCTCACTGAAGACGATAAGGACCTTGGAAGTGCTATGCACGATCATTTGGTGGCTGGTGGCCACGCGGTCGACTGGGCCAAGAACCTGTCCGAAGCGCGCGATTATGCAGCTGTGGTCGGCTACGACCTTATTTTGCTCGACGTTCACCTGCCGGACGGCAATGGGATCGACTATCTGCGGGAGCTGATCAAGGAACTTGAATCGGCACCGGTCATCATTCTGACAGCCTGCGATCGGATTTCGCATCGCATCGAGGGCTTCAACGCTGGAGCCGACGACTATTTGGTCAAGCCGTTCGATCTGGGGGAACTCTCAGCGCGTATCCATGCAGTGGCACGTCGCCATGGGCATTTTCCGGAGCCGCAATTTTCGGTTGGGACGCTTTCCATACAGGCAGCCGAGCGACGCCTCTTCCGCGACGGGCAGGAGGTCTACCTGACTTGACGCGGATGGGCGGTGCTCGACTACCGTCTGCCCCAGCCCTGCACGGTCGTTTCAAAAGGGAAGATCGTGGACGCGCTTTTCGGCAGACGGCGCTGATTCATACTCTAAAAGAAAATTCGGCTTCCAGTTGCCTTGGCCATGACTGCCCTTCCCGAGAGATGGGTGACAGTTCATTCCGGATAGATGGGTTACACTTTCGGCCCTTTGCAAGGAGAGCAAGGTGCCTTGGAAG
>NZ_RZTB01000720.1:0-233 GCF_003997735.1 Mesorhizobium sp. M7A.F.Ca.MR.148.00.0.0
CGCCGCAGCCGAGAATTCAGCGACCGTTTTCAGGCCGATCATCGGATAGTTGGCGATCAGTGTCTGGGCCGCGCGCCGTTCGCCGGCCGGCATCGTGCCGAGGCGATCGGCGATCAGTTCGGCAATGCTGGAAATCATGTTTTCCCCACCCCTGGCTCGGCCGAAGGCCTTTTCCGAGATCGCATTTGACAAAGCCGGACAAACTGTATGAAATCATCCACAGGGACGCAATG
>NZ_RZTB01000721.1:0-233 GCF_003997735.1 Mesorhizobium sp. M7A.F.Ca.MR.148.00.0.0
CGACAAGGCGCAGGCGCTGCCGCGCGCGACACCGAGCGATGTGGCGCCTGTCCCAAAGGCGGCAGCCGCACCGGTGCTGCGCGTCGCCGGGCTGAACAAGACCTATGCCAGCCATGGCCATGCACTGCGCGCCGTCAAGGATGTCTCGCTCGACTTGCGACCCGGCGAGACGCTCGGGCTGGTCGGTGAGTCCGGCAGCGGCAAGACGACCTTCGCCAGGCTGCTGCTCGGCT
>NZ_RZTB01000722.1:0-232 GCF_003997735.1 Mesorhizobium sp. M7A.F.Ca.MR.148.00.0.0
TGACGCCAAGCCCGATGAACCCGATCCTCATTCTCCAGCTCCCATTCGAAAGTCCCCTACATCGCATCTTGCAGCGTTTTGTAGCCATATGATATAGGACATCATACAAATTTCAACCAAATGATTGGAGACGATCGCAAGATGCAAGAACGCCTCAACACGCTGAAAGCCGCCACCGCGGCTGGCCGGGCTCACATCGGCATCTGGTGCTCGCTGGCTTCGGCGCTCACCA
>NZ_RZTB01000723.1:0-232 GCF_003997735.1 Mesorhizobium sp. M7A.F.Ca.MR.148.00.0.0
CCCTTGAGGATATTGCGGGCGCTGATCTTCATCGGAGTTTCCTTTCCAGGGTTTCTTTGCCGGTCTCATCAGAACAATCGGTGTCGTACAGACGCTTTCATGGGGCGCCGGGCCTTCCCTTGTTATATTCATACGGATATATCGGTTAGCAGGCTTCGAGCCGGCCGGATTTCAAACCAGGGAGAGTTTTCCATGACGCGCAAAGGTTTTGGATCGAGGGCGATCGCCATTG
>NZ_RZTB01000724.1:0-232 GCF_003997735.1 Mesorhizobium sp. M7A.F.Ca.MR.148.00.0.0
GCGCATTGCTTAGCGTCTGCTTGGCAATCTCGGGTTGGCTGCTGTGAACCGCCAGCCACAGCACGACGAGCTGCAGACGAATGCGCTGGTCGATCAGCTTTCTCGGCAGCAGTGCCAGGAGCTGACGCACGTAGAGGAGCTGGCACTGGGCAATGAGGTCGAGCGCGTTGTTTTCGACGAACACGGCCGCGCGTGCCTGGTCGCCGGCGGCCAGCGCGTGCCCGATCGCTTC
>NZ_RZTB01000725.1:0-232 GCF_003997735.1 Mesorhizobium sp. M7A.F.Ca.MR.148.00.0.0
GTCTTGATCTGACCGAGTGCCGGATCCCAGACATAGGCCGCGTCGATGTCGCCACGCGAGAATGCGGCGGCGATTTCCGGTGGCCTGAGGTTGAGGATCTCGACCGACTTCGGATCCACGCCCTCATGCTTCAACGCGGCGAGCAGGCTGTAATGCGTCGTCGAGACGAACGGCACGGCGACCTTCTTGCCGGCGAGGTCGGCGACTTTCTCGATGCCGGCGCCGTTGCGCG
>NZ_RZTB01000726.1:0-231 GCF_003997735.1 Mesorhizobium sp. M7A.F.Ca.MR.148.00.0.0
AGGTCAGGCCCGAAGCGGAAATTTTCTTCAATTAATTGTTCTCCAAATTACCTATTATTTATTCGCTAATCATCATAGCTGGCGACATATCAGCACCTATTACTTGGCGCTTAATGTGAATTGACTTAATGCTTGTGCACACCGCGATTCTTCTTAAAGCTCATACAGACGCGTTTGGCGGCAGCAAGGAATTTGTCCATCTGCTCTGTGGTGCCAATGCTGACGCGAATA
>NZ_RZTB01000727.1:0-231 GCF_003997735.1 Mesorhizobium sp. M7A.F.Ca.MR.148.00.0.0
CCAGACCACGGATCGCAACAAGAATATGGCCGCCGAGGCTCCGGCCGAATTCGATGCACTGGCAAGACGCTTGGTGGAGGAGATGCCTGACCGCCTCCAGGAAGAGGCCGATCCGGTCGCGCGTATATCCATCTTTGGTTTTCCGGCGCAGTTTGGCGCTCTGAAGGAGCAAATTACCAATTTCATCGCCAGCCTGTTCGATCCGATCCGCAGCCAGGTGAATGTCAGCTT
>NZ_RZTB01000728.1:0-231 GCF_003997735.1 Mesorhizobium sp. M7A.F.Ca.MR.148.00.0.0
ACCTGCGCATCATGTTCGATACCCATGGCCCCGCCGAGGGATCGATCGAAGCGCCACTCACCGTCCTGGCCGGGCTTCAGCAAAAAGGTTTGGTCAGGCATATCGGGCTGAGCAACGTGACGCCGGCGCAGATCGCCGAAGGGCGCCGTATCGCCGAGATCGTCTGCGTGCAGAATCAGTACAATCTTGCGCATCGCGGCGACGACGCCCTGATCGACGACCTTGCCCGCG
>NZ_RZTB01000729.1:0-231 GCF_003997735.1 Mesorhizobium sp. M7A.F.Ca.MR.148.00.0.0
ACCTGCGCATCATGTTCGATACCCATGGCCCCGCCGAGGGATCGATCGAAGCGCCGCTCGCCGTCTTGGCTAAGCTTCAAGAACAGGGCCTGGTCAGGCACATAGGACTGAGCAACGTGACACCGGCGCAGATCGCGCAAGGACGCGGGATAGCCGAGATCGTCTGCGTGCAGAACCAGTACAATCTTGCGCATCGCGGCGACGACGCCCTGATCGACGACCTTGCCCGCG
>NZ_RZTB01000072.1:0-3189 GCF_003997735.1 Mesorhizobium sp. M7A.F.Ca.MR.148.00.0.0
TCGGAACTGGCAAGCGCTTTGAGTTCTTCCGCATAGGAGGCGTCAGGGCTGAATGTGTAGCGTTTGACGCCGGCAGGCTCCGTGCCCTGCGTGTATGGCGTCAGCACACAGCGGGCGCTGACCGCCTTGTCGGTCTTTTCGAGGAACAGGCTACGCAAAGCAGCCTCGGCGGTTTCACCTGATATGATGTCGAACAGTTCGACGAGAGGATCGGCCGCGCCGCCATCACTGTATTTGACGGCGAGTGCATTGCCGGCGAATTCGAAATGGATCCGGCGGAAGCCGAAGTCGCAGCGCTGCGTCCAGGCGGCCAGCCCGATATTTTTGTCAGACAACCTTTCCCAGACGCATTTGTCGATCGGCGGGCGCGACGGCGCCGGCTCGTCTGCCATCGCGGACATCGTCGCGGATGCAAGCAGGGCGCAGGCCCAGATGATCGATCTCATGGCGCTATTCATCGCTGCATCCTGTTTAGGTAAAGGCATCCCATGAGGAGCCGTCTGGATTGGCATTGGGGAAGTCGGCTGGCACGCTCAAACCAGCCCGAGCAGAAAGGCCGCGCCACCGAGAAAGCCTGCCGAGCAGATCCATAGCAGCCAAAGCCCCCGGACCCGGCATTCGAGCACCGCCGAGCCGGGGTTGGCGGGGTCATAGTGGACGTCGACCTTGCTGCCTTCGACATGCTGCCGTGCCTGGCCGCCGACGAGGCCCGGCAGCGAGGCAGTCACGGTGGCGCCGAAGGCCACACGATCGGCGCTGTAGCGCTGGCCGGCGACGCCATAGGAGTAGACGATGCGGGATTTGAAGACGGTGCGCCAGCGGCCATAGCCTGAATGGTTTCGGAGCGCCTGCAGACCTGAAGTGTCGATGCGGCCAACCACGATCGGCCATTTTGCCGCCTGCTCGGCCAACGCTTTCTGGGCGAAACCGATGCTCAGGATGAACAAGCCCATAAAAAGCAGCAACGCCGCGGCGCCGAGATTCTGCGGTTTGGGCAAATGCGGCCCGATCGCCTCCAGAACACCGCCAACGGAAAACACCAGCACAACCGCGCCGATCGCCAATCCCGCCGAGAGTTGGACCATGAACTTGAAGGCGCCGTCCGGCAGGGTGCGCTCGATCACCGCTTTGCTCGGATCGGCCGGATTGTAAAAGACAGTCACGTCCGCGCCGCGGGGAAACTGGGCAAGGGTTTCAGCGACTTCGAAATTCCCCAGATTTTCCTTCACGCTGTAGCGCGAGCTTTGAAACTTCTTGCCGCCGATCTTGTATTCGAAGGTGATCGCCGGAAAATTGCGCATTTCGGTGGTGTCAGTGCTGTCCGAACCAACGCCCGAGTTTCTGACCTCACGTGCCTCGACGCGCGAGGAAATGATCTTTCCCGGCGTCGGCAGCCAGCGGCTGAGTGCCTTCACCTCTCGCCATTTCATGAAGGTGATGAACGACAGCGCGCCCGCGACCACGCAGGCAAAGCCGACAAGCATGATCTTGAGTTCCAACTCGTCTCCCCCCAGGAGTGCAGGAACCTGCACATAGACAGCATGGCGGCGGCAATGTCTTGTATTTTCGCAAATCTGAAAAGGCTGAGCAGCGCAAACGGCAACAGCCCACGCCGCGTCATGCAGGCTTCACGGCCAGGAACGTGTTCCATTCTTCGCTATTGCGGCCGACGTTGAAATCGTCCCTGATGAGGACGAGCCCGGCGCCTTCGAGACGGGCCGCGAAGTCGTCCCTGCGCCAGTAGACCGTATGATATTCGCCTGATGTCTCGCCGTCGCCATTGCGCATCGAGACGAGGAAGGCGCCGCCCCGGCGCAGCGACCCGGCTATCTTGGCAAGCACCTGGTCGGTCTCGTCGCGAGGCACATGGATGAGGACGCACAGGGCCAGAACTGCGTCGTAGGGGCCGCCGAGATCATCGGTGATGAGATCGAGCAACTCGCCATGCTTGCCACGCGCGGCCTGCAGTTCCAGAAACCGCTTGGTCGCGTCGGTGCGCCGGACTTTGACACCCAAAGTCTCCAGAAAATCCGCGTCGTATCCGGCTCCGGACCCGACTTCCAAAATCCGGCCGCCTGTGCCGGCAATCGCCACCAGGCGCTTCAGCGATGCCTGCTCCTTCACGTTGGGGACATGGCGCACGATGGCATCATATTGTTCCGCATAATCCTCGTAAGCGCTGATCGTTTGACGGCTCTGCGCCAGAGCCTCCGATGACACACCCATCTTTCCTCCCATGCGTCCATGTCGGTCAAAGAGCCGGACACTTTCCTCAGCGAATGCTGCCGGCGGAAGCGTGTCCATCGAGCAGCCCGATGTCGCGTTGCCCAGACCGCGGACATCAGGCAGAGCGAAGTGCGCCGGGACTGACGACTGTCTCAGTTGGCGTCGGCTACCGTCTGCCGGCCGCCGGCCCAGGCGCGCCATTGCCGTTCGTCGCCATGGAAGACATTGAGGTCTATGCGGCCGGTGACGCCGTGCGACAGGCCGGAGCCGGAATACTGCCAGAACAGCCATTTGCGGCCGGGGTAGACCTTTGACGGATGCTGGGCCACGGCACGCAGCCAGAACGGATAGTCGAGGAATTCGCCCCTGAGATTGTCGCGGTAGAAATCGGGCGCGGTGTAGATGATGGGCCGCTGGCCGTAATGCCGCTCCAGCTTGTCCATGAACACCTGCATCTTTTCCAGCACCTTTTCGCGCGACGGCCGCCGCTTGCAGCTGGACTCGCCGTTCCACTCGACGTCGATCACCGGCGGTAGCGCGCCTTCGACCCTGGGCACGTTGCGGATGAACCAGTCCGCCTGCTCGCCGGCCGTGCGGCACCAGTAGAAGAAATGATAGGCGCCGCGCTTCAAGCCGGCGGCGTCGGCGCTGCGCCAGTTTTTCATGAACATCGGATCGAGGTGGTCACCTCCGTCGGTCGCCTTGATGTAGGCGAAGTTGGCGCCCTGGGCCCGCAATTTGTCCCAGTTGACGTTGCCTTGCCAACGCGAGACGTCGACGCCGTGCACTGCAAGGCGGCGAGGCGAACCCTTGCCGAAATTGATCGGCTTGGCGTCGCGAAATCCGTAACGGGTGAGCGGCCCGGCCAGCATGGCCGGTGCCGCGCGGGTCAACAGCTTGGGCGGCGACACCAAGGCTGCCGGCTCGACCGGCAGCTGTCTCTTCTCCACCTCTGACGCTGCC
>NZ_RZTB01000072.1:3198-14857 GCF_003997735.1 Mesorhizobium sp. M7A.F.Ca.MR.148.00.0.0
CAGTTTTTTGATCGCATCGCTATGCGTTGCCGGCTGCTCGTCGACATCAGGCACTTGGGGATCAGGCACGTCGGGTGCGGCAAACACCCCTGTCTCTTCCTCCTCCGCCAAACCGAACGGGCGCGTTTTTTCCCCCGGACCGTTGTCAGACATGGGAGCCAATCCGGCCCTTGCCGCCCTGTTGCCCCTTGCCGCCGGAGCAGCGGCGATCGGTGCCGGCGGCCGGATCACGGAACTGGTGGTCTCGTTGGACGGTTTCTGCAAATCCAGCGCGTCGACGCCGGCCGTCGACGAGCAGCCGGCAACGCATAGCGATGCGATCAAAAAACTGACGACGCCCGGAATCCGCATCTGGACCTGTACTCAAAACACAACAGACCGAGGGCAAAACGACAGCCGACGGACAAACCAGATCAGTTATGAATGAGAAATTACCAATAAAGTTTGAATCAAGTTTTTTTCGCCCATACCGCGTGCGGGCAAGCGCGATGGAAACCGGCTAGGATTTTTTGAAAACGCCGATCATCGGCCCGAGATTCCAATAGTCGTCTTTGCGGCCGATGGCAGGCGCAAACAAGCTTGATATCGTGCCGTCGAGGAACAGCGCGTTGTCGCAGCCGAGCGCATCGCGGAACAGACGGGCGAAGGCATGGAAGGTCACCGAGCCATTCGAAATCGCAAAAACCGCGACGCCGTCCTTTCGCACCCCGACACCGTCGCGGGTTTTCCGTGAAGTGCCGTCAGCCTGGAATTTTGGATGCAGCTTGCCGTCGATCACCAGCATCGGCCCCGATTGCGTCGCATAGTCGACTGTCGGGCGCCTTTTCACGAAATCCCTGGTGGCACGGACCGCGGCCTTGCCGTTGCGCATGTAGAAAATGCCGTTCGGCTGCAGGGAAAAATTGCCGCTTCCCGATCCCGTTTTCACCGAGGCCATCTCCTGGCCACGCTCGACATAGAGGCCGACCGGCGCGAGGTTCGGGTGATACATACCGGCATTGATGCCGAACAGCATGGTGCGCCCTGCCGCCTGTTGCGTGGCATGCAGATTGTGCAGCGACTGAAACGGCTTGCCCGCCGCATCCTTCCAGAACAGCTCGAGCTGATATCGTTTTGGATCGACCTCGCAAACGAGATAGCTGGTCGCCTCGAAGGTGAAGTCCCGGCATGGCGGCAGTGAAGCGGTCCACTGGCCAAATCCCATGCCAAATGCCGCCACCGACGGCAGTGCGCCCTTGGCCAATGCCAGCAGCAACGGCAATGATTGCAGGAGGGTCAGGAAATCCATGCGCTTACCGGAATCGAAGTTCGAGGTCCGGTACGGATATAACCTGTTTTAAGCGAGACTGTGAAAGGCTCTGGACTTAGGCAAGCCATCCCATGGCGACGCTCAACAACAAGACGATGCCGAGCAGGCCGCGATAGATGACGAACGGCCAGGCCGAGAAACGCTCCAGCACGTGCATCAGCCCCCATATGGCGAAGAAGGCGGAGATCGACGCAACGACCAGCCCGACAGCAAGCACCGACCAGCCATGGGCGTCGAGATGGACCTTGTGCAGTTCCCAGAGTTCCTTGAGGCCGGCGAGCGCGATGGCAGGCAGCCCGAGCAGGAATGAGAAGCGCGCCGCCTCGGCCCGCTTGAAGCCGAGCCCCAATGCCGCCGTCAGGGTCGAGCCCGAGCGCGACACGCCGGGGACAAGTGCGCCGATCTGGGCAACACCGACGAGCAGCGCATCGGTCAGCGACGCACCCCCCATGCTGCGCCGGTGACGGGCAAAGATCTCGGCCAGCGCCAGCAGGATCGCCATTGCGATGCAGGCCCAGCCGATCACCGTCAGGCTGCGTAGCGGCGAATTGCAGGCGTTGAGCACGCCAGACAGCGCCACGCCGGCGATGACGATCGGGATCGTCGCCAGCACGATCCAGAGCGCCAGCTTGAAATGCCGGTCGGCGAAATCGCGTCGCGCCAGAGCGTTGAAAGAACCAAACAGGATATTCCTGACATCACTCCAGAAATAGCTGACCACCGCGGCAAGAGCCGCGAGTTGCATGGCGGCGGAGAAGGCGGAGCCAGGATCCTGCCAGCCGAGCACGGCCGGCACGATGCGCATATGGGCGGTCGAGGAAATCGGCAACAGTTCGGTGATGCCTTGCACCACGCCGAGGAACGCCACCTTGGCGAACCCTAGGCCGACGAAGCCCGTATCCAGGCCTTGTGTGCAGATATCGGCCAAAATCGAATTCCGTGCATGAGAGATCGGAGTTGCGTGGACCGACCATGGGTCAATCCCGGGCAAGCCTTATCGTCATGGGCCGGATAATCAATTTACGGATTTGTAAGCTGGCGTGCCGAAGTGCACGCCGTTCGAAACCGGCCCACCTTGGAGCCGGCTTGAGATACACAGCGAAAATCGCAAAGCGACTACGGGCAGAGCCAGAGTTTCTGGCATGTCCTGGCGATCACATGCGCCGGCGGCACTTCGGGCTCATCGGTCGAAGGCCGGCGAGCCCGTTCGAGCAGCATGCGCACCTGTTCGGGGCGCACACGATCGCGCTCCATCACAAGCAGGACCATCGGATCGCTCAAAAGCTCGTCCAGGGTGATGATGCTGTCGTTCATCCGTCGTCTCCTCGAATGCCGTACCCGCGACCCATAAATAGGGAGACAATGATGGCCCGCCAATGACGCTTTGCCGGCTATCTCGTGTCGATTTGGATTAAATTTTGGCCATGCTTGCGCTCTCCCCTGGCCCTTGGCGCTGCGCGTCGATCCACTTCCTTCCACAACAAGGGGAGAAGGGAAAAATTAGCCTGGCGGAGGGGCGCCTTCGTATTTCGGCAGGCTGTCATCGAGCACCACCCAGGGCTGCTTCGAGCCCGTGAAAACATGCATTTGCGGCTTGAAAACCGTGGGATCGTCGAGCCATGCGAGTGGGGGTGAAGCGATGACGCCGAAAGCCGTCATCGCTGCCATGGAATGCCGGTTGCCCGCTAACAGCCGGCGGCTTTGGCGTTCACTCCGTTTCGCCGACGACCTCGTCCCAGGTTTTGACCTTGGTCTGGCCGTTGAGGAACGGCAGCGCGGCGGCCGTCAGTTCGGGGGCGAAGAAAGTGTCGTAGTGGGTGCGGTTGGGCAGGATCGCCAGGCGGTTTTGCGACAGGTTCTCGCGCATCCAGCTGGCATCCTTCAGCCCGCCGCCGAGCATCTGATAGAACTTGATCTCGTGTTCGGGCTTGTACATATCGCTGTCGCCATAGACCAGCATGACCGGCATCTTCAGCTTGGCGACGTCGGCCGCGTAATCGCGGTTCTGACGCATGAAGCCGCCCAGCGCATCGAGGAGCTTCGGGAACTCCTCCGGATGCGGCGCCACCGCGACATAGGATTTGTACATCGGCGTGTCCTTCATGAACTCAGCCGCGGCCGCGCTCACCTGTGCCTGCTGGGGACGCATCTCGTCATAGAAGCCGTCCGTGGCGTAGCCGGTTGATACCAGGACGAGGCGGCGCACCGCTTCGGGATTCTGGACGGCCATGCGGAAGGCGACGCCGCCGCCCAGCGAATAGCCCATGACATCGACCTGGTCATAGCCGAGCGCCTTGACGATGGCGGCCATGTCGTCGCCCATCGCCTCCACGGTGAATGGGCGGTCGCCCAGCGCGGTGCGGCCGTGGCCCTGCAGGTCGACGCCGATGACGGTGCGGTTTTCGGCAAGTTTCGGCAGGATCGGCGCGAACATATCCGAGGTGCCGAGACCGCCATGCAGCAGAAGCAGCGGCTCGCCCTTGCCATAGATGGCATAATAATAATTCAGGCCGTTGATCGGCAGCAGGCCGGACTTTTCCGGCTTCGGCAGTGCGTTCGTCTCAGTCGTCATGGCGGGTTTTGTCTCCTCTGCATTGGTGGTGCCTGGGCAGCCAACGAGCGCTGCAACCGAAGCAAGAATGGCGAAAAACAGGGTTTTGGACATATCGATCTCCTCTCGTCATGCCGGTATCAGAGCGTCATGCGGATCAAAGCGTTTTGGCGAGTTCTTCGAGCTGGTCGGCGCACTGTCCCCAACCCTCGTGGAAACCCATCTTCTCATGCTGTTCGCGGTCGGCGACGCTCCAGTGCCTGACCCGAGCGATGTAGCGGGTCTTGCCGTTGCCCTCGTCCTCGAAGGTCAGCGCGACGGTCATGAACGGCTTTTCCGAAGGCTGCCAAGCCTCTGTGTAGGCGTCGGTGAAGACGATCTTCCTGCCGGGAACGACTTCGAGGAAGACTCCCGGGTTGGGGAATTCGTTGCCGTCCGGGCCAGCCATGACGACAAGGCTCGAGCCGCCGGTGCGCACATCCATCTCGGCGCGCGGCGTCGTCCACGGCTTTGGCGAGAACCAGCGCGTAATCAGTTTCGGGTCAGTCCAGCAGCGATAGACGTTTTCGCGCGGTGCATCGATGATGCGGGCGAGAACCAGTTCACGCTCGTTGGTGGGGGCGATGTCGAGCTTGATGGTCATGATGGCGTCCTGCGTTTGATCTGGCTTCCGTCCCAAGGACGAGCCGATGAACCGCAAACCGACATCGCCCGCAAAAATTTTGCGATGAGTCCCTGCTCCGCGTCAGTCCGCGGGGAACGAAGGACGTGTCAGTGGCGCTTGGCTTGCACCAGATAAGCCTCGATCTCAGTCTCGCCGAGCCACCTTGCCGCCTCCAGCCGGTGCAGGCCTTCGACGAGGATGTGGCGCTTGCCGTCATGGCGGACCTGGATCGGCGTCTTCATGCCGTTTTCCAGAATGTCCTCGGCCAGATGGCGGACGGTCTCGGGATGCAGCGTCTTCTTGCGCGCCGTCGGCACGTAGATCTCGTCGACCTTGACCTTTTGCACTCTGAGCATGCCGACCCCCCTGGCGGAAACGCCGCCTCCCCTGAGATAGTCCGTTTGATGGAGGCGGCCAAGGGTGCGGCTAGCGAATGCTGGCCCGATCGTTTCTATTTGACGCGTGACCGGCAGATCGCCGAAATGGCGGCCCTCGACCTTTTCAGGTGTTCATGACCCATCTGCCGACCGAATTCCCCGATTTCGGACTGACGCCGGAGCAGCGCCGCCACGCGGTGCGTGGCCATTATTACGAATGGCCGGGGATGGATGGCGAGCGCGGCGAGATCTGGTGCTACAGCGACCGGTTTTCCTATCGCGCCGGAGAGACAGTGGCTTTGCATGTCAGTTCGACAGCTGCGACGTTCGGCATGACAATCATCCGGGATGGCGGCAGCGAAACCAAAGTGTTCGAGAAATCGGGCATCGCGGCACGCCGGCAGGACACACCCGACCAGTGTTCGGCTGAAGGCTGCGGCTGGGACGCATCCTTCGAATTTCGCGTCGGGGCGGACTGGCCGTCCGGCGCCTATCGGGTCACGCTGACCGCCGACGGGCGCGACGGCAAGCCGATCCAATGCCACCATATTTTTATCGTCAGCCCGCAGCCCGGCCGTAAACCCGGCCGTGTGCTGCAGGTGGCGGCGACAGGCACATGGCTGGCCTACAACACCTGGGGCGGCTCCAACCACTACCAGGGCATCACCGGGCCGGATCGCAACCAGTATTCGCCCATCCTGTCGACGCAACGCCCCTGGTGCCGCGGCTTCGTCGTGCTGCCGAAAGATGCGCCGCGCGTGCCGCTGGAAGTCGCCGTCCCGCCCAAGACGATCCCGCGCTATCCGCACATGGAATGGGCGCTCGCCACAGGCCATTCGAAAAAGTACGCCTCGTCGGGTTGGGCCAGCTATGACAGCCATTTCTTCCGCTTTGCCGAGCGAGCCGGCTATCAAGTCGATCTCGCCAGCCAGCATGATCTGCATTTTTCGCCGGAAATTCTCGACGGCTACGACTGTGCCGTCTTCGTCGGCCATGACGAATACTGGACCTGGGAAATGCGCGATGCGGTCGACGCCTATGTCGAGCGTGGCGGTCATGCCGCACGCTTTGCCGGCAACTTCATGTGGCAGACGCGGCTCGAGGACGAGGGCCGCCGGCAGGTCTGCTACAAATATCGCTCGCGTGCCGAAGACCCGGCCTATCTCCCAGGCGGCGACGTCACCCGCGCCACCAATTCCTGGGAAGCGCCGGAAATCGGCCGGCCGGGTTCGGCGACCTTCGGGCTCAATGCGACGCGCGGGGTTTATACCGGTTGGGGCGGCTGCGCGCCGCGCGGCGTGCGCGGCTTTCCGGTCTACCGGCCCGAGCATTGGGCCTTTGCCGGCACCGGCATCTACTATGGCGACCTGCTGGGCGCCGACAGCCATGTCTATGGCTATGAGGTCGACGGGCTCGACTTCGAGATACGCGGCGGCCTGCCCTACCCGACCGCCACCAGCGGCGCGCCAGACGGCCTGCAGGTTCTCGCGGTCGGCATGGCATCCCAGGTCGAGGAAAGTGCCGATATCCCGATCGAGGACCAATTCCTCACCGACGAGGATGGCCGCTTCACCGCCGAGACGCTGTTCGGCGAGGCGAGCGACGCCAATCTGGAAAAGGTCAAACGCGGCAACGGCATGATCGTCAATTTCCCGCGCGGCAAGGGCGAGGTGTTCCACGCTGGAAGCTGCGAATGGGTCGCCGGCCTGCTAAGACAGGACCCGATGGTCGAACGCGTCACCAAAAATGTCCTCGATCGTTATCTCGGAAAGCCCTGACATGTCGAAAGTCCAGACCGCCGCGCAAGCCACCGACGCCCGGCGAGACTCGCATCTGTTCTATCTGTCCAGCCTGCGCCGGCCGCTGATCGACCGCGCCGAGGGCATCTATATGTGGACGCAGGACGGCCGCCGCTTCATCGACGGCTCGAGCGGCCCGATGGTCGCCAATATCGGCCATTCTAACCACAATGTGCTGGATGCCATGAAGCGGCAGATGGACCGCGCCACCTTTGCCTATCGGCTGCATTTCGAGAACGAGCCGGCGGAGGAGCTGGCACGCGAACTGGCAGGCAAGCTGCCGGAAGGCATGGACCGAATCTTCTTCGTTTCGGGCGGCTCGGAAGCGACCGAATCCTGCATCAAGCTGGCGCGGCAATGGGCCGTCGCCACCGGCCAGGCCAGCCGCTGGAAGGTGATCACCCGCTTCCCCTCCTATCATGGCGGCACGCTGGGTTCGCTCTCGATCACCGGCGACGATGCGCTGGCAGAAACGTTCGAGCCGATGATGCGGGCGATGCCGACCGTGCCGGCGCCGAATGCCTGGCGCGACCGCGACAATCTCTCGATGGAACAGCGCGGCATCCGCTATGCCGACATGCTGAAGGAGAAGATTCTTGCGGAAGGTCCAGACAGCGTGGTCGCTTTCATCATGGAGCCGATCGGCGGTGCGGCGACCGCGGCACTGGTCGCGCCGGACAGCTATTATCCGCGCATCCGCGAGATCTGCGACCGCTACGGCATCCTGCTCATCCACGATGAAGTGATGAGCGGCGCCGGCCGCACCGGCAAATTCCTAGGCGGCGACCATTGGAACTGCAAGCCCGACATCGTCGCGCTGTCGAAGGGGCTGGGTTCGGGCTATGCGCCGCTTGGCGCGCTCGCCGCCCCGATGCGGCTGGTGCAGCCGCTGCTTGACTCCGGCGGCTTCCAGCACGGCCACACCTATGCCGGCAATCCGCTGGCCTGCGCCGCCGGGCTTGCCGTGCTCGGTGAAATGGACCGGCTCGACCTGATCGCCAATGCGGCTGCCATGGGCGACGTGCTGATGGACGGGTTGAAGGGGCTGGCGAAGCGGTTTCCGTTCATCGCCGACGTGCGTGGCAAGGGCCTGCTCACCGGCGCCCAGATGGTTGCCGATCCCGAGACGCTGAGGCCGATCGACCAGACCAAGAAAGCCACGCAACGGCTGCTCGACCTCGCCTATGAGCGCGGGCTGATCATCTATGGCCGCAGGGTCAAGGGTGGCGTCGACGGCGACAATTTCATGGTCGCGCCGCCGATGATCGTCACCAGCGAACAGGTCGGCGAGATCGTTTCCATCATCGGCGACTCGCTGGAGGTTCTGGCCTCCGAGCTCGACCTGCCGGTCGAAGGGTAAAAGCATGGTCTCGCGAAAAGTCATCATCACCTGCGCTGTCACCGGCTCGGTGCACACGCCGTCGATGTCGCCCTATCTGCCGGTGACGCCGGACCAGATCGCGGCGGAGGCGATCGCGGCGGCCGAAGCCGGCGCGTCGATCCTGCATCTGCACGCCCGCGACCCGAGGAATGGCCGCCCGACCGCCGATCCGGACGTCTACATGCAGTTCCTGCCGCGCATCAAACAGGCGACCGATGCGGTGATCAACATCACTACCGGCGGCTCGTCGCTGATGACGCTCGATCAGCGGCTGGCAGCCCCTTTGCGGGCTGAACCCGAAATGTGCTCGCTCAACATGGGTTCGATGAATTTCGCGCTGTTCCCGATGCTCGACAAGCCGAGGGAATGGCAGCACGAGTGGGAACCCAAGCTGCTCGAAGCGACGCGCGACACCATCTTCAAGAACACCTTCGCCGACATGGAGGGCGTGCTGGAGCGGCTGGGCAAGGGCTGCGGCACGCGCTTCGAATTCGAATGCTACGATGTCGGCCATCTCTATTCGCTGGCGCATTTCCGCGACCGCGGGCTGGTGTCGGGGCCGCTGTTCATTCAGTTCGTGCTGGGCATTCTTGGTGGCATCGGCGCCGACCCGGAGAACCTCGTCCATATGAAGCGGATCGCCGACAAATTGTTCGGCGACAGCTACCAGTTCTCGGTGCTGGCCGCCGGCCGCCAGCAGATGCCGCTGATTTCGATCGCCGCGGCGATGGGCTGCAATGTCCGGGTCGGGCTGGAAGACAGTCTCTATGATGGCCGCCAGTTGGCGAAATCCAATGCCGACCAGGTGCGCCGCATCCGTGGCATTCTCGACGGGCTGTCTCTGGAGGTTGCAACGCCAACCGAAGCGCGCGACATGCTGGCGCTCAAGGGCGGCGACCGGGTGGCGTTTTGAGAGACGACCGTGATCAATCCAACATCCAATGACGTCCTCTTACGCCCCGGCCGGATCGACGACGTCGAAACCATCCACGCGGCGATCCTGAAGCTCGGCACGCATATCGGCGCGCCCGAGGAGATCATCTCGACGCCGGACGATCTCAGAACGTACGGCTTTGGCGAAAAACCCGCCTTTTCGACCCTGATCGCCGAAATCGGCGGGGAATTTGCCGGGCTTTGCCTGCATTTCCCGATCTTTTCGACCTGGATGGGGCGGCCTGGCGTCTATGTGCAGGACCTCTATGTCGAGGACCGGTTTCGCGGCCGCAAGATCGGCGAGCGGCTGTTGCGGCATGTTGCGGCGCAGTGCCGGAACGAAGGCGGCGTCTATCTCCGGCTGTCGGTAGACACCGACAATGAAGGCGCCAAGACTTTCTACGAAAGGCTGGGCATCGCCTGGTCGAGCTATGAGCAGACCCAAAAAATCATCGGCGAGGCCTTCTTTGCCTTCGCCGACGCGCCGGAAAACGGGGATCACAAATGAAAGCCTTCTATGCCGAGGAACAAAAGCGTCACGACCCCAAGGCCTTCCTGTCAAGCGGTGCGCCGCAGCCCAATCCGGAACAGCCGGAGCGCGTCGAGAGATTGTTAGCCGGCGCATTATCTGCGGGTTGCACGATCGAGCGGCCTCGCAATCATGGGCTCGGTCCGGTCGCGGCGGTGCATACGCCCGAATATCTGGATTTCCTCGAGCATATCTACGCGCGCTGGCAGCGTATCGAGGGCGCTTCGGCCGAAGTGATCCCCAACATCCATCCGATCGCGCGTAACGGCTCCTACCCGGCCTCGGCGGTCGGCCAGGCCGGCTACCACATGGCCGACACCGCTTGCCCGATATCGGGCGAGACTTGGCAAAGCGCGCTGTGGAGCGCCTGGAGCGCGGTCGATGCGGCCGAGGCGGTGATGTCAGGCGCGCCGGCCGCCTACGCGCTGTGCCGCCCGCCCGGTCACCACGCCTTTGCCGATGTCGCCGGCGGCTTCTGTTTCATCAACAACTCGGCCGTCGCCGCGCGGGTTCTGCATAAGCAGGCCGCACGGGTGGCGATCCTCGATGTCGACCTGCATCACGGCAACGGCACGCAAGGCATCTTCTACGCACGGCCGGATGTGCTGACCGTCTCGCTGCATGCCGATCCCGTGCGCTTCTATCCGTTCTTCTGGGGCCATGCCGACGAGCGCGGCGAAGGGCTAGGCCTCGGCTACAATTTCAACCTGCCGCTGCCGCGCAAATCCGCCGATGCGGCGTTTCTCGAAGTGCTCGCGGTGGCGTTACAGCGTATCCGCGCTTTTTCGCCCGACGCGCTGGTCGTGGCGCTCGGCCTCGACGCGTTCGAGGGCGATCCGTTCGGTGGACTTTCGATGACGACGCCGGGTTTCTCGCGCATCGGCGAGGCTATCGCAAAGCTCGATCTACCGACGGTCATCGTCCAGGAAGGCGGCTATCTCTGCGACGAACTCGGCGACAATCTCACTGCGTTCCTCACCGGCTTCGGCGGCAAGATGCGGTGAGTGCTCAAGCCAGCGTCAGGAGCGCTGCTGCCTGAGCATGGCGATCACACGGTGTACGCTCTCCAGCGTCTCGTCGATCTCGGCTGCAGTGTTGTAGTGGGCGATGCCGATGCGCACGACGCCATGCTCGGCTGGAATGCCGAGTTGGTGGACGATCTCCCAGGCGTAGTTGTGGCCGGACCACAGGAAGATGTTTTCGGCATTCATCTGCCGCACGATCGTTTCGGGCACGATGCCATCGACGGTGAAGGAAACCGTCGGCACGCGCTCGCCGAGCCGCTTCGGATCGGTAATGCCGTGGATGGTCAGGCCCTCGATATCGGACAGGCCATCGATCAGCTGTTGCGCCAGCGGGTTTTCATAGGCGATCGAAACCGCAAACGCCTTGGCGATCTTCTGCCTTCTTGAACCGTCTTCGCCTGCCGCCGCGCCAAGGTCGGCGAAGTAGTCAACCGCCGCCGTTAGGCCGGCCATCAGTTCGATCTGAGGCGTGCCGAGTTCGAACCGCTCCGGCAGACCGTTGGAAGAGCAGCGGCACTTGTAGGGCTCCAGCGTTTCGATGACATCACGCCGGCCCCACAATATGCCCATATGCGGACCAAAGAATTTGTAGGCCGAGCAGATCAGGAAATCACAGCCGAGTTCCTGCACGTCGATCAGGCCGTGCGGCGCGAACTGGACCGCGTCGACATAGACCAACGCGCCGGCATTCCTTGCCATGGTGGTCAGCGCTTTCACCCGGTTGATCGAGCCGGTCAGGTTGCTGGCGTAGTTCAACGCGACCAGCCGTGTCTTCTCCGAAAACAGACCAGCCAGCGTCGCCTCCTCGACCTGCCAGCTCGTTTCGTCGAACGGCAGCCAGCGCACGACGAGGTCGAGGTCCTCGGCCAGTTGCAGCCAGGGCGATACATTGCCCTCATGGTCCATGCGGGTGAGGATGATCTCGTCGCCGGGCTGCATCGTGCGGCCGAGCGTGCGCGACATGTGATAGGTCAGCGTCGTCATGTTGGCGCCGATGATGATTTCCTCGGGGCTGGTGGCGCCAAGGAAATCGGCCATCGCCTGATGTGCTTCATCGACGACCTGCTGTGCGGCAATCGTCGTTTCGAAAT